>JAQVWU010000426.1 GCA_028709565.1 Eubacteriales bacterium | reverse complement strand
CCCTTCGGTCCATACGATATCATCATGTATCATGACAACCGGTACATCGGATTTTGCCAGGGCGATAAAGAAGCGCTCGGACCAGCGCATATAGCGCTCGGTAAATTCGCCGAAGCGCTTCGGGTCGTAACCCGCGCAGTACAGCAGCATATTCCAGCCCAGCATGTCGATGAGACCTGACATGCAGGTTATATATATACCGGTCATGCCCACCGCGTCGGGAATCCAGTTGCGGCAATCGCGGTAATTCGCCTCAAACTGCCGGATAAGTTCGGCTTCCTCATAATAGGGGAGCGACTCCAGCGGGTCGAAGGCGAAAACGTCCTCTTCCCGGTTAAACAGCTCGTATCTGTTGTCATTGCGGTCCACCCCGCCCTCGGCGTATACCGCGTGACCCATGGAACTGACATATTTGCCCAGATGCCCGCTGTGTATGAGCACATTCCAGGAGAGGCAATAGTCCCAGGCGGCGGCGAAATCCCGCTGCGCCTTCAGCTGCGTCTTGGGCGGCGCGTCCTTTATATTGATGCCGGTAACCGCCTCCATCAGTTTGGGATGCCCGAAAACCGAATATTCGGTGCGGTAAACCCTGTCGGTCATTTCAAGATTAAGCGCGGCGAGACCTTTTTCATAAAGCATATCATAAACCCCCGTTATTTTTTATATCATCACTCCCCTCCGCGTTTATATCGGCACGGGAGGATTTTCACACATATTAACACGTCTGTTTTCGTTTGTCAACAATATTGCGGTATGTACGTATATTAAAAGAAAGTTTATATATTACAGTAATTTAAAGTATAAACAAATGCTATAATTTAGTCATACGAAATGCGAAAGGATGTTTGATGTGAATATAAACAAAAAAACAATGTCGCTGCTGTGTTTGATTGTGACCGCCGCAATGCTCATGTGCTTTGCCTGCAAAGAAAAGACCGAACCCGAAGCGGGGCCGGTGACGGCCAGGGTCACAAACGTATACCGCACCGAGTTTTTGACGCTGCCCGAAAATTATAATTCAACCAACAATATCTTCGTCTCGGGCGAACGGCTGTATATACTGTGCATGGAAATAATCGACACCGAGAATTATACCTCACAGCCCGTGCTCTATTCGCTGGACCTCAACGGTGAAAATCCCGAATCGGAGGTGCTCGTCCCGAGTTCCGAAAACACCCATATCCAACAGTTTGCCCTGTCCTCCGACGGCAGCCGGGTGTTTATCGAGAGTTCATACGACCCCGACACCCAGAGTCAGACCTTTCTGCTTACAAAAACATCGGCCGACGGCAGCCTTGTCTTCTCCGAAGACGCACAGGATATGTTCCCTGATACCGCGGCCGATCCGGTATACGGCGGTATGCCGTGGTTTAATATCGGGAGTATGGCTGTCGGCGGCGACGGTATAATCTATCTCGCGTCGGACGCGGCGATTGTAGCCGTTTCGCCCGAGGGAGACAAGCTGTTTGATATTGCCGTTAACGGAAATATCAGGGAGTTGAACGCGGCGGCCGACGGACGTGTGCTCGCCGGATTCTACGACTGGAGCGGCAGCGGCGGGGGCATGACGCTGAAATATATCGACACGCAGAAAAAGGATTTCGGCGAAACGGCAAAACTGCCTGAATCGTTGGCTCTCAACAATTACGACACCTATATCGGGCCCGGCTACGACTTTTATCTCAAGGACCAGACCAGTGTCTACGGCTGCGACAAGGACAGCGCCGAACCGGTGGAACTGCTCAATTTCATTAATTCGGATATCAATCCCAACAGCGTTCAGTCGCTGATTATAAGCGACGTCGACCACTTTATATATACCGGCTATGACAACGTCACCTATGAGCAGCAGATTGCCTTTCTGTCCCGCGTGCCCGACAGCGAGGTAACGGAAAAATTTCTGATCAATCTGGCATGTATTTATCTGGACTACAACCTCGTTTCATATGTAGTGAAATTCAATCAGACAAACGATACATACCGTGTGGTAATCAACGATTATTCAAAATACAACACACAGGAGGATTATCAGCTGGCGCAGACCACGCTGCAGAATGAGATTATCGCCGGCAAGATACCGGATATCCTGCTCATAGGCTACGGCCTGGACGCGGACAGTCTGGCTGACAAGGGTGTGTTCTGCGACCTATACGGGTTTCTCGACAACGATGAGGATATATCGCGGGAGGACCTGCTCGGCTGCGTCACAACGCCCTTTGAGGATGACGGTAAACTGTACAAACTTGTAACGTCTTTCAACGTTCAGACGCTGACCGGTAAAAAAGCGAATATAGGCGATGCCGCGTCATGGACCATTGACGAGATGCTGGCGGTCAGTGAAAAGGCCGGAGAAGGCGCGGTGCTGTTTGAAAACATGTCGAAATCGATGATGCTCAATCAAATGTTCATGCTGGGGTCCGACTCGTTTATAGACTATACCACCGGCAGCTGTTCCTTTGACAGCGAGTCGTTTATAAAGCTGCTGGAATACTGCAACACGCTGCCCGATGATACGGATTTTCTCGGTCCTTCCGGTCGTATGGCATACGAAGAGGTTGACGACCGTTATGTCGGCTATCGCGAGGATAAAACGCTTTTATACAACACCTATTTAACTTCCTTCAGCAATTATTTGCAGACCCGTTTTATCTTCGGTTTCGAGGAGATAAACATGATCGGATATCCCACGTCTCAGGGAG
>JAQVWU010000425.1 GCA_028709565.1 Eubacteriales bacterium | reverse complement strand
AGCGAAATCAAGGACACCACCGAAACGGTGGTTTTCGAGTCGGCCAATTTTAACGGCCCCTCGGTGCGGCTCACCTCCCGCGCGCTGGGCATGAGAACCGAAAGTTCCGGCCGTTTCGAGAAGGGACTGGACGCGGAGATTACCGAACGGGCGGTACAGCGCGCCTGCGAGCTGGTGGAACTGCTGGGCGCGGGCGAGGTGGTGAGCGGTGTGGCCGACGTATATAAGAACAAACGGGAAACAACCTGCCTGCCGCTGGAAGCCGAACGCATCAACAGTCTCATCGGCGTTGAAAATGACGCCGGACGCATGAAAGACATACTGCGCTCCCTCGGTTTTGAGGTGGAGGGCGACATGATCCGCGTACCCTCCTTCCGCGCCGATGTCGAATGCGGCGCCGATATCGCCGAGGAAATCATACGCATATCCGGCTATGACACCATTGTGCCCACCCCCTTCCGCGGGTCTGTCAGAACGGGACGGTTCGCGCCCCGCCAGGCCTACCGTCACCGGCTCAATGACCTGTTGTGCACCCTGGGGCTCAGCGAGTGCTATACCTTTTCCTTTATCCCGTCGGCCTATTATGATAAAATCGGTCTGGCTGCCGGCGATCCGCTGCGCCGTTCGCTGGCCATCCGCAACCCGCTGGGGGAGGATACGGCCATAATGCGCATCGTAATATTGCCCTCGCTGCTCGAGTCGCTGGCCCGCAACGAAAACTTCGGGGCCGAAGAGGCGGCGCTATACGAGACCGCCGCCGTGTATATACCGGGCGACGGAGGGAATCTGCCCGCCGAACCGCTGCAGACGGCCATCGCCTTATACGGCGGGGACTTCTACCGCATGAAGGGCATTGTCGAGGCGGTGCTGGAGGACGCGCAGATTGACGCGGCGTTTGCCGCCTGCCGCGACAACCCGACCTGGCATCCGGGACGCTGCGCGACGGTGACCGCGCCCGACGGCGGTCAGCTGGCCGTCTTCGGTCAGCTGCACCCGAAAATCGCCGAAAATTACGGTTTCGACCGGGAGGTCTACGCGGCGACGCTGTATACCGAAGAGATATACGCCCGCGCGGATTTCACAAAGAAATTCACCCCCCTGCCCAGATATCCCGCCGCCGTGCGCGATCTGGCCTTTGTCTGCGACGAGGAAAGGGAAGCGGGGGAATTCATGACCGTCATCCGTGAAGCCGGCGGGGAGCTGACCGGTGAGATTACGCTGTTCGACGTATACAGAGGCGCGCAGCTGCCCGAGGGCAAAAAGAGTCTGGCGTTTACCGTCGCCTTCCGCGCCCCCGACCGCACGCTGACCGACACCGAGGCCGAAGAGGCCAAACACCGTATCATCGCCGCCGTCGAAAGCAGACTGGGCGCGGCGCTGAGAAACTGACAACGGCAAAACGTTAAATATAGCATTAAACAATAAATTAAACTCATATCCAAAACATCGAAATCAAATCGAATTAAATCGAATTAAATCGAATTAAAAGGAGCAGAATTATGGCAGCATTTACACCGCTCAAGACCGGCGTCGCCTACCACAGCAACCGCATTCTGCGTCATGTCGAGGAGGACATGCGCGAGCTTGTGCGCCAGGACATGAATCTCGTAGTGCATATGTTTACCCATAACGACATGGAACGCCACAGAAATGTCATGAAAGACATCATCTCCGCCTCGGAGCATGCGGGACTTGAGGTATGGGTTGACAACTGGGGCATTGAGGGCGGACCGGGGGACAAGGCCCATTTCCTCGCCTATCATCCCGACGCGCGCATGGTATACTCGGACGGAACCCCCCACCCCATCAAGTCATGCTACAACAACGAAGAGTTTCTCGCGTTTACCTTTCAGTGGCTGGACATGGTGCGGGAAGCGGGGGGCAAAACGGTATTCTGGGACGAACCGTATATCCCCTGCGACAGCGCCTTCGCCTGCGCCTGCCCCACCTGCCGCCGGCTGTTCGAGGAGAGATACAACAAGCCCATGCCCGCGGACCTGACCGACGAGGTCGTCCAATTCCGCTCCGGCACTGTCGAGAATTATTTCCGCCGCATCACCGCCCACGCCGCCTCGCTGGGCATTGTCAATACCGTGTGCGTCATGTTCGACCCGCGGCACGGCATCAGCCTGGACAACATGGACCATATCGGCGATATCCCGGAGCTTGAGAATATCGGCTGCGACCCCTATTGGTACGGCCATAAAGCCGTTACCGGCGATGCCGTATATGATTTTGTCTACGAACGGTCAAAGAAGAATATCGATTTCTGCGCCAAACATAAAAAAGACCATAACATTTGGATACAGGCCTACGCCGCCCCGTCCGGGCGGGAGGACGAGATCATCCTCGCCTGCGACGCCGCCTATGACGCCGGCGCCCGCACCATCATAGGCTGGAGCTTCAGGGGCGGCGAATCAAACGACTACCGCTGCGCCAATCCCGAAAAAGCCTGGGCAGCCCTCTGCATGGGTCTGCGCCGCCAGAAGATGCGACACTTTGACGCCATACGCCAAACGGCGGCGCTGAAATATCAATAATAAGCCAATAAGCCGATAAGACGTTAAACAATATAAGCATAGCCGCGGTACCGGAGTTAAACCGGAATCGCGGCTTAAAAATTTCAAGTCAAGCGTAAATTTAATCAATTATATGAAAATCATAGAAAAGTCGATGTATTGTCTGTCTGTTAATTCTATATCAT
>JAQVWU010000424.1 GCA_028709565.1 Eubacteriales bacterium | reverse complement strand
TGAGCACTTTTCAGATACGCGCCTACCTCATCCGCGGCTGCAACCGCATGGAGGGCGGCATTTATCCCAACGAGCAATGGGGTTACGGAACGTTGAATCTGCTCCAGTCCTTCCAGCTCATGCGGGGGATATAGTTTTTACGGTTTATCCCGGCACTTTCTCCGTATATTGTTTGAATAATCCTTGATTTTCTGACGCTTTCAGGCTATAATAATATCGGATGTTAATATAGCCTGAGGATAGATTGAGGAACGATTTTGTATATAAAAAGACATGCGGAGGAAACGATAGGCAAACTGGATTCAATCCAGTCGGTTAAGCGCGGTCCCGGAGGGGTAATATGCCTGTATGACAATCTTGTCTCGCTTACCGATAAAGACCGCGTAATCCCCGTAAAATATCTCTGATTTCTAAATCAGTTATTAAGCATTCGGCATTGTTATAAAAGGCCGAGAAGCCTTCCGGAGGTAATGGACCGGGAGGCTTCTCTTATATTTTTTTTACGAGGACGCAAATTTGGGTTAACCCGCCGCCGAATACAGGACATAGAGATTTGCGTTGATATTTTCGTCAGGGGAGCGGGAAATGGATGCGTCGGTTATAATCACCCTGATTGCGGCGGATTCGTTTTCGAAATCGAAGGTCATTCTTTCGGCAGATATGATGCCCTTGCCGTCTCCGGATTCCGATAACAATAATTCATCGAATATTTCATCGAGCGGTACCGTTATTAAATCGCCGAGGCTGAGGGAAGCGGTCATATCCTTTACCGTTAATTTCAGTTCGCGCATTTCTTCGATATAATTGCCGGGCATGTGCAAATTTACGCTTTTTATATAATCGTATCCGCCGATCTCCAGCGGCTGCGACATGTCAATCGTATACCACCTGTATGACGTTTCGCCGGGGTAAAAACCCGGCATAAAGCCGAAGGTCCGCTCAAAATCGGCGTAGGCGTCAAAATCCCCGGGCAGAAAACCGAGTTTGTCGGTACGGTCTATGCGTGTGAGATAAATAACCGAATCGTATATCCGGCTTTTGTCCCGGTCGGAGATATCATCCCGGGGGATGAGCGTGTTTCCGTCCAGCATGCCGCTGGCGGCGAGGGTATCCCGCAGGATTGCGCGCTGACTGGACGCGCTGACCGGGAAGGCGCCCGCGGCGGGCAGGACCGAAACTATGGCAAAGCAGACCGCGAAGAGGGCGACAACACCGTTCTTTGTCACCGGCAGCGCGAACAGCAGAATGCCGCATAACACCGAATAGACGCCGAAGAGCAGCACGTAATATCGCTCATGCACTATTCCGTCCGTGAAGACGGTGACCGAGGTGGAGACCAGCTGAAAGAGGGCAACCGCCGCCAGAAGCAGCGGGAAAGAGCGCCTGAACAGCAGGGCGAAACGATTCCCAAGCCTGCTTGAGAGGATATAGATGAGCAGGACCGATATACAATAGGAAATCATCAGTCCTTCAAGCAGATTGTCATCCCAGCCGCCGCCGGCGATTGTTTTTATTATATACAGCAGCAGCACAAGGGTATAGACAACCGCGAGGGGAATCAGGATATAGGACAGGGCGATTTCCAGGAATTTCGGACAGTCGGATGCCTTTTTTACCTTTTCGGCATCGGCACCCCTGCCGAATACCGGCACCAGTGAGAGCATGAGCATGGGGGCCCATACCACCAATATAAAAACCGCCGTATGGCTGTATATATTGCCGTTGAGCCTGACCAGCAGCAGGTCGACGGCGGCGATAATGAGCGCTATGCCTCCCCAGATGACCGCCGAATAGAAGGCCGAGGTAAAGACCGCCTTGAAAACGCTCATGAATACCGCATTGAAGTCGGCGCCGCCCTTTATCGAGGGAATCCAGATAAAAGCAATCGCCAGAGCGAATATCAGCGAGGCGCTGTTGACACCGGTCACGGTATCGATCCCTTCGCCGTTGCGGACAATGAAATAATAAAGTCCGGCAGAAAGGGCGGCGATGATATAAAAGATGATTTTCGTCAGGTTTGTTTTCGCGAAACGCTCGGTGAGGGTCTGCGCGATAAGAAAGCAAAAGGCGGCGAATATCAGGGCGAGTATCCTGACGCCTGGGTCGGTGCTCTTTTCAATGGCCACCGAGATAACGCCCGCCGCGGTCGCCAGCATGACCAGGGTTGCCGGAAAACGCGCTACCGCAGCCGCGATACCACCGAGTTTGCCGATTATAGCCGTATGAAGTTTCATAGCCGTCCCCCTGTCAAAAAATCGGCTGTATATAATATACCCGTATACAGCAAATATATCACTATATTTCGCAAAAGTCAACGGCATTATCGGGCATCGCAGAAATTTAATAATTGGGCTAATAATTGCCGGAATTAAAGTGCCGCTGAGGTCCGCAGGATATCGCCGAGCTGAGCGGCAGTATAGGCCTTCTGCGCGTCGGTCAGCGCCGGGTACAGGGGGATGGCAAAGCACTCCCGGGCGGCCCTTTCGGCTGCCGGCAGGGTTTGTTGATCCGCCCGTCTTCGATACAGGGGGACAGGATAACATATACCGCAGCCGATGCCCCTCCTGCGCATCTCCCCGGCGATAAAACCGCGGGAGGGGTGACACACGGTATAACGCCGGTAGGCGTGTTTGGCGCCGTTTGCCTAAACGGGCAGGCGCAATCCCGACCCGGCGAGCAGATAATCATAACAGGCGGCCGCCGCTC
>JAQVWU010000423.1 GCA_028709565.1 Eubacteriales bacterium | reverse complement strand
TCAAGCGTATACCGGTAATCGTCATTTCCGCACGCGTTTTTAAATGCACCCCCGGCAACCCAAGGCAAATCTTTGAATCGCGGATGCATAACCAGCGCCTGAACAACCGCAATCGAACATCTCATAACAGACCCTCTCTTTAAATTATGCATTTGTGACCGGAAATACCTTATATGCTGTATTATATTACGAAATGGCAAAATGTCAATATTTATTGACATGACGTTCATGTTTAACAATGTTTTAATACTCTGTTCACTTATTATCAATACGGCGGTGCTACCATGTCTATATAAATACGCGCGATTTGACACAGCGCGAATTAACGGAGGTTTGATATTATGACCAGGTTCAGCAGAATCACTGCGGCGGTTATACTTACGGTTCTTCTTTCCGCCGTTTCGCTCCTTCCCGCAAACGCCTACGGTGTTTCGGACTGGATTGCCGGATGCGACGACGTCACAATAACCGAAGTTGCCGACGGTATTCAGGTTTCCTCCCCCAACATGAGCTATATGTCCGATGACGAACACACCTGGAACGGTGTCGCATCGGCAAACAAGTACAAGCTCGACGGTCTCAAACTCGTTTATACCTATACCGACATTGCCGAAATCCCGGCAGGCAGCGACTGTTGGATTTGTATCAGTTTTATGAACAAACCCTACCCCTTTGTCACCACCGACAACTCGGATAACCAGGGATATGCCAACCTTTGCCGCTACAGCGGAAACTATGACGGCAACGACGCCGAATGGCATCACATCGAGGCCCTGGGCAGTTTCGGCGAAGCGTATACCGATCCGCTGGATTTCGCCTTTGCCCCCGGCACTCAGGTGACAATGGAATGCAAACTCGTCGACGGCGAGTATAATTTCATACTCAACGGAAACGAATGCTCCTCCGGCTTCCCGGATCTTGTACCCGCATTCCCGGACGGAACCGCGCATATAGTAATCAAGAATTATTACTCGGACGGTGAGGGCAACGGATTTACAATGGTGCTAAACAGCATCAACGGTGAAGCGCTTACCACACCGGCAGCCGAAATTTCCGCCGAGACCGTCCCCTCCGATGATGCCGCCGTTATTGATACCGCGCCCGCCGTCGCCGCACCCGCCGCGGCTCAAAGTGCCGACCCGGTCCTCTTGGCCGTAATCGCCGTATTCGGTTCGGCTATGGCGATCGGCCGGAGCAGAAAAACTCGTTAAGGGACAGCATACTTCGATAAACGTTTAGCGGTTAAGGAAACACCTTAGCCGCTTTGATTTCAGGAGGACAGCGATGTCGGACCAAATCAGCAGATACTATGAAAATTATGACGAAGACGGACGCCTGGTCCGTGATAAGGCACACCTGACCGAATACCTGACCACAATCCGCTATTTTGACCGGTTGTTTGAGCCAAACAGCCGGATTCTGGACGCATGCGCGGGAACCGGCAGATACGCGTTTTATCTTGCCGATAAAGGGCATATTGTAACCGCGTGCGACCTTGCGGAACATAACGTAAAACTCATAAAAGCCAACACCAACGCCGAAAAACTGGAAGATGCCGCCGTGTGCAATGCGCTGGACCTGTCGCGGTTTGGTGATAACAGCTTTGACGCGGTGCTTTGCATGGGCGCGATGTATCATTTGAGGACAAATGAACTGCGGTACAGAGCCGTATCGGAGTGCGCGCGCGTTTGTAAGCCCGGCGGTGTTATAGCCCTTGCCTATATAACTAAAAACGGAGCCGTGCTGGCAAATATAAACGCCGATGCCGGCAATATGGACGCGCTGGTTAAAATCCTGGACGACACCGATGAGGGTATATTCTTTTGCACCGCCCCGTGTGAGATAGAGGATATGGCGGTAAGCTGCGGTCTGGAAAAGCTTTATAACATCACAACGGACGGGCCGATATACGCCGTCGGCAGTAAACTGAACAACGCGAGCGAGGAAAACTTTCAGAAATATATGCTATATCATTATCGGGTTTGCGAAGACCCGGGCATGCTGGGAGCCGGTTTGCACGGATTATGGATCGGGAGGAAATCATAGATTATAAATGGAAAACATATATAATAATTCCGCGTGGCTCTATGACCTGGATAACCGCGACCATCTGTCCGCCGATATACCTTTTTATCTGGAATACGCGAAGAAGCAAAACGGTGAGATTTTAGAACTGGGCTGCGGCACGGGTCGGGTGGCGCTCGCCCTTGCGGCGGGAGGACTTCATGTCACCGGACTGGATTTATCGCAGCCGATGCTGGATATATTTCGTGATAAATTATCCGCAAGACCGGAATATGCCGATAAAATCAACCTCGTTTACGGCAATATGCGCAATTTTCGCCTTGATAAAAAATTCGCAATGATTATAGCGCCCTTCAGGGCGTTTCAGGCCGTCACCGATGACGTTGATATATTCAACACGCTCTTATGCGTCCGCGGGCATTTGGTGAACGACGGCATTTTTATTGTAAACGTTTTCAATCCCCGTCCGGTGATGGACGAGAGCTGGTGTTATGACGAAACGGTCCAATGGGAACGGCTTGATGAACACACCGGTAATTATGTTGTCAAAAAGCACAGGGGAGATAAAATCGACACAGAAAAACAAATCATTTATCCGCGGTATATTTTTGAAGTAACATACCCCGGCGGCAGAACACAGCGTATTACGGAAGATTTAAAGTTAAAATACTACTATAGAGAGC
>JAQVWU010000058.1:3814-11236 GCA_028709565.1 Eubacteriales bacterium | reverse complement strand
GATTCCGGCGGGAGATATCAAGGCTGGACAAAAGCAGGTAGGACGCGCTTGTTGTCTGTGTCAGATTTATCACCTGCGGCATATAATCCTCGTTTATTGCCGGACCGAGAAGCAAAAATGAACTCTGGGTCAGACTGCCGCCCGATTTATGCATGCTGACCGAGGACATATCGGCGCCCGCCTCCATTGCCGATACAGGCATGTTTTCTCCGAAAGAGAAATGTGTTCCGTGGGCTTCATCGGCGAGCAGCAGCATATTATGACGGTGAGCCATAACGGCAGCCGAACGGATATCCGAGCATATGCCGTAATAGGTCGGATTGTTGATAAGAACCGCTTTGGCGTCGGGATTTTCCCCTATGGTTTTGCGCAGCATATCCATAGACATCCCCAGCGCTATACCCAGGCGTTTGTCAACCTCGGGGTTGACATACACAGGCACCGCTCCGCACAGGACAAGGACATTTATCGCGCTGCGATGCACATTTCGCGGCAGGATTATCTTATCACCCTTTTTGCAGGCATAGAGCACCATACTCTGGACGGCTGAGGTGGTGCCGTTTACCATGAAATACGCGTTTGCCGCGCCGAAAGCGTCAGCCGCCAGTCTTTCGGCGTCCCGGATAACCGACAGCGGGTGACACAGATTGTCCAGCGGCTTCATGGAATTGACATCGACACTGACACAGCGCTCGCCCAGAAATTCGGTCAGCTCGGGATTTCCTCTGCCCCGCTTATGTCCGGGTACGTCGAAAGGGACAATTCGCATTCTTTTAAAATTTTCGAGCGCTTCATAAATCGGAGCCCGTTGTTGTGTGATAATATCCGACATTGTTTAATAAATATTCCTCCCGCTGAAAATTTCTATCATTTCCACACGCAGATTGGATGTGATGTCAAGGCGGGTCTGGGGCTGCAGTTCGTATACATCGGTGTTGAACAGGTAATTCTGCAGATCCAGCTCTTTGATGAGCATCTTTGTATGGAAGATATTGGCCTGGTAAACATTTATGTCAACCGCATCGTAACGGCGCAGCGTACCCTTATCGATGTAGTCCTGAATTGATGTTATGTTATGGTCGATAAATAATTTTTCGCCGGTGACGCTTCTTGTAAAACCCCGGACACGGTAATCCATTGTAATAATATCGCTGTCAAAACTGCCGATTAAATAGTCAAGGGTCGACAAAGGCGTTATCTCTCCGCAGGTGGCTACATCCACATCGACGCGGAAGGTGGCAATACAGGTATCCGGATGATACTCGGGATATGTATGCACCGTGACGTGACTTTTATCGAGATGGGAGACTATCGCCTCTCCGCCCATGGGAATCATGGACTCTTCGGCAATCAGAAATGTTACCGAAGCGCCCTGGGGGTCATAATCCTGCTTGGACACGTTCAATACCTTTGCCCCTATCATCTCGGTCAGATTGGTCATCAGATTTGTAATGCGCTCGGAGTTATATTGTCCGTCAATGTAAGCGATATAATCCTTCTGCTCGCGCGGAGTTTTAGCATAACAGACATCGTATATGTTAAAACTCAGCGATTTTGTCAGATTGTTAAAGCCGTAGATTTTGAGTTTGTCTTCCAATTTGTACCTCCCGCATCTCATATATCTAATGTTCTGAATTTGAATTATAAAACATCTCAGAAAATAAAAAAGCATGTGTATACAGCTAACGTGCATATCACTTGCTTTTAGATATATAAAGGCTGACCCGAAAACGAAGACTTCTTCCGTATGGGATTGCTTATATATAAAAATACCTAAAAAGGTTTTTTCGAGTCTATATAGCAATCGATGATTACTTTTATTACTCTTATTAACCGCTTCACAAGTTGATATGCGCGCGCGGCGCATCGGTTATAAAGTAACCAACTTATAAAAGAGAATAAGCTCCGCCTATTCTGCGACGATCAATAAGGCAACAGAAGTTGCCTCCCCGCGGGTTTGCCCGGACAAAAACGTTAATCATATCCGGGCAGTCACCGCAAGCCTGTATAAAACCAAACAAAATTACGCCGCGTTGAACGGCTTAATCTTATCTTTCAGTGGCGGAGACGGTGGGATTCGAACCCACGTGTCCTTGCGGACAAACGGTTTTCAAGACCGCCTCGTTATGACCGCTTCGATACATCTCCGAATATTATGTTTTAAGCATGCACTATAAATAATAACATAGAAAAAAGCCGATGTCAATATTATTTTGAAATTTGTATTAAAAAGCGCGAAAAAACGCCATAAAAAAGGATTGGGGCTTTGTTAAATCATTTGTAAATTATCTGAGAATCAAAAATAATGTAAAATTAACTATTGCATTTTTATGATGTTTATGGTATGATATTAGCGTTGCCTGAAAAACAGAAACAATTAATATTAACCAATAAATTTATATTATTAAAATTGAATTGTAATATCGGTGTTAAAAACGTTAAAAACCAAATGTAATACGGCATATTGCAAGACAAAACGGAGGATTTTATGGAAATCGTATTAGGAGTTATATTGCTCATCTCGGCAGCTTTTCTCGTTATCGCCGTATTAATGCAGTCCGGGAAATCGCATAATCTGTCCGGTACCATCGCGGGGGGCGCGGAAACCTTTTTCGGAAAAACCAAAGGCAAGACTTTGGATAAAATGCTGGAAAAATTGACTACGGTTGTCTCGGTATTTTTCGTTTTGATGGTAATTGTCATGTATGTGATACAGCCGGAAACGGCCATTGACTATGATAAATGGTTTGATGATTATATGGCCGAGGAGACCGCAGCCGAAGCCCCGGCAGAAACAGCTGAGGGTGAGGAAACCGCAGCGGAAACGCTTATCGAAACCGAAGCCATTGACGGTTAGACGATCAGACGGTTAGACGGTTAATAAAATATGCCTGAAAGCGCGGTTATCATAAAGGCTGATTAACTGTATTATACGCCGGCCGCCAAAACAAAATAAAAATATCCGCCTTTGATTATATTATATCAACGGCGGTTTTTGTTTTCACCCGATATAAAAAACGACGAACAGACGAACAGATGAACAGATGAACAGATGAACAGATATTAATCTATAGATACACACCGGAATCAACTGTATAATCGAAAATTCCGGTATAAAGGCTGTCTTACGAAAGGATAAAATGGAACTTAAAGAAAAAATACGCGAATATATATCAAACCGACGTTATGTGCCGCTGAAATTCGACGAACTGTACGACGTCTTCTCCCCGGAGGCGTCTCTCGCCGAATTTTCCGACGCGGTGGCCCAACTCGGAGATGACGGTCTGCTGATCTATCTTAAAAAAGGAAAGATAGCGTCAAGCGAAGCGGCGGGTTATCTGCGCGGGACCTTCCGCTCAAACGCCAAAGGGTTTGGCTTTTTCATGCCCGACGAGCAGTTCAGACGGCGCACCGGAGGGGATTTGTATATCGCGCCGGAAAACACGCTGGACGCCGTAAACGACGATGAAGTCCTGGCTGTTATGACCCGGGAAGCCAGAACCGGCGACAAGCGCGGCAGTGAAGGGCGCATCGTTAAAATAACCGAGCACCGCCTTAAGACGGTGATAGGCACGCTGAGGACACTGCCCCGGGATACGCGCTGCTATATAAAACCCGACGACAGGCATTTGAACTTTACGGTTCTCATTGAGGACGCCGGTTCGGTTAAGCCGGGAACCAAGGTTGGGGCGGAGATAACCGATTATCCCACCGCCACCCTTCCGGCCAAAGGGCGGATAACAAAAGAATTCGGCGAAAGCGATTCGTCGGAAGCCAACTATGCGGCTATACTGCACGAAAACGGGATAAAGACGGTATTTGACGCCGAAACGGTCAGAGAAGCGGAAAAGGTGGCTGCCATGCCGGTCAGCGCCAAAGGCAGATACGATCTGCGGGACCGGACAATAATAACCATGGACGGAGCCGACGCCAAGGACCTTGACGACGCCGTATCGGCGGAGCGTACAAAAACGGGATTTATACTGGGTGTGCACATTGCCGACGTATCGCATTATGTACGAGCCGGAACGGCGCTGGACGGTGAAGCGATGGAGCGGGGGACCAGTATTTATTTCGCCGACCGTGTGGTGCCCATGCTGCCGGAGGTGATTTCGAACGGTTGCTGTTCGCTGAACGCGGGAACCGATAAATATACCCTGTCCGCCTTTGTAGAACTGGATTCCGAAGGCGAAATTACTGGCTGCGATCTGAAAGAAACGATAATACGGTCATCGGTGCGCGGGGTATACAGCGAAATCAACGATATACTGGAAAAGAATACCGATTCCGAATTTTACGATAAATATAAGCCGGTTCATAACGGTCTGCTTGACGATATGACCGCGCTGTATAATATTCTTGACGAGAAAAGCCGCCGCCGCGGCGCGCTTGAGATTGAGACGTTCGAATCCAAGATAATTCTGGAGGACGGCAAGCCGGTCGATATTGTGAAGCGGGACAGGGGGCTCAGCGAACGCTATATAGAACAGTTTATGCTGTGCGCCAACGAAGCGGTAGCCAACTGGCTTTTCTGGCAGGATATGCCCTGTGTCTACAGGGTACATGAACGCCCGTCCCCCGAGAAAATGCAGGTGTTCGCTGTTTTCGCCCATAATATGGGGCTTGACACAACGGCGCTTAAATCCAAAAACATACACTCCAAATCGCTGGCAGGGATGATCAGGCAGGCAAATGAGGCCGATATCGGCAATACCGTTTCATATGTTCTGCTCAGATCGCTCATGAAGGCGAAATACAGTTCGGTTGCCGCGCCGCACTTCGGACTGGCCATCGATAAATATTGCCATTTTACCTCCCCCATACGCCGTTATCCGGACCTTGCGACCCACCGCATTATAAAATCGGTATTGCGGGGCGAAGCCAAAGGAACTTATTTAAACACACTGACCGAATTCGCCGGCCGCGCGGCGGCGCTCTCCACCGAAAATGAACTGAAGGCTATCGGCGCCGAACGGGAAATTGAGGATTTATATAAAACCATCTATATGCTGGAACATGTCGGCGAGATATTCGACGGCATTATCACCTCGGTTGCCCCCTTCGGACTGTTCGTGGAACTGCCCAATACCTGCGAGGGGCTTGTTCCCATAGCAACGCTTGACGGTTATTTTAATTACAACGAAGAACAGATGACCCTGTCCTGCGGCTATACCGTATATAATCTGGGCAAAAAGGTCCGTGTGCTGATTGAGAGCGCCGACGTTATATCCAGACGTGTCAATATGCGCATCATAACCGACGAACAATTGATTAATACATGAAATAAACAATCAGGCTTTCTTTAAAAAAATCCATGCGAACAGATATATGCAAAAAAAGAAGAGGGTCGGGTTAAAGGGCGCGAACAACAGCAGATAGATTGAGGCCACCCATAACAGTACAATAAATATAAATGAGGCGGTATACAGCGCCGCGTCAGCCCTCTCCTCCTCCATACACATGAGCAGCACGCTCTCGAGGATGCGCCCGCCGTCCAGTGACTTTATGGGCAGCAGATTCAATACGGCAAGGGAGACGCAGCACATGGCAAATACCGGTATAAACGGCGCGAAGATAACCGCCAGCAGCAAATTCACCGCGCAGCCCGCTGCCGCGATAAAAATATCGGTTCGATAGGATGACAGGGAATCCCCCGTGATTATATCGACACCGAATGGATATACCGTTATGGATGTGGGATAAACGCCGCGGATATACATCGCGGCCAGATGTCCTGCTTCATGCGCCGCCGCCGCGATCAGCACCGAAAGGGTTAATCCGGAAGCGTCCGGCAGCAAGAACAGGGCGGCAAACAGCACTGCCGAAAATTTAATATTGATTTCGGGCAAGATATAACCTCAGCATTGTTTTAATATAAATTTTTCTGTAAAATACGGTTCTGACGGGAGGAATAGCCGCATGTATATATCCGCAGACGGTACCAAACGCCTCAGGGGCGGACTCCATATCCATACCGATAAAAGCGACGGCCGCAAAAGTCCGGCTGAGGCGACAGCGTTATATCGTTCTTTGGGATATGATTTTATCGCGATAACCGATCACTGGGTGTACCATCCCGGCAGCCGGAGCGACGGTATCACCGTGCTGTCGGGCATTGAATACGACGTCGGCTCGGATGTTCGCGGGGGAATATTTCATATTGTGGGAATCGGCTGCGCAAAAGACCCCGGATTGACCCGCGCCGGTCTCACCATGACGGGGGCTCTGCAAAGGGCGCAATATGTCACAGACTGTATAAACGACTCCGGCGGCGCCGCCATACTCGCCCATCCCGCCTGGTCGATGAACAGAACCGGCGATATTCTGTCCCTTCGGGGTCTTGCCGGGATTGAAATATACAACGCGATATCCGGCATGCCGTGGGGCAGGCGGGCGGACTCGTCGGTCATACTCGATATGCTGGCTGTGGACGGCTTTATGCTGCCCCTCCACGCCGCTGATGACACGCATTACTATACGGATGAGACCGGAAGCTGCTGTATTTATGCCGAAGTTTCCGAAGATCGGGATGATTCCAAAGATTCGGAAAAATCGGAAGCTGCATTGACCGACGCGGTAAAAAATGGTCGTCTGTATGCCTCGTGCGGTCCTCTTTTGGAGATTGAGCGTGCACACAATACCCTTTATGTGACCTGCTCTCCCGTTTCTTCGATAATATTTCAGACAGGCACCCCCTGGATTCCCGACCGTGTAACCCGCGGAGTGGGGCTGACCCGCGCCGAATATACGATAAAACCCTCGGATGTTTTTGCCAGAGTTGAGGCGGTTGACGCCCAAGGAAAGCGCGCGTGGAGCGGGTACTACAGTCCGGAGGGGTGAGTATGGACAGGCGCGTTATATTACACCTCATCGGAACACTGGTATTTTGCGGCGGAACGATATCTGCCGTATGTTCGGTTCTGATTATTATGATTCTAATGCTCTCGGGGTCGGGGGGTTATGTCACCGCGGCGTTGGCCGTTTATACCGTTATGGCGATTGCCGCGGGTTATATCGCCGCGAGAAGGCTGCCGCCGTCGCCTGCGGCGCGTTTTATACCCCCGGCGATACCGGCGGTTGTAACCGTTGTTGTCTGGACGGCATGTTATCTGATATCGGGCGGAGACGGGAGTCTGTTTTCGGTATATGCCGCATCCCAGTTTACCCATTTTGCCGTGATAATAATATGCAGGATAACGGGCGTCTATTGGCACGCGTTTGTGCTGCCGCTGGCTTTCAATCTTATGTTTCTTCTGTTTTTCGCTCTCTTTGAACGCAGAGGGGAACGCAGAGGGGAACGCAGAGGGGAACGCAGAGGAAAATACGTTTGTTGAAAACCGCGGTCGTTTATCATAAAGCGAAATGTTTTTGAGAAACGGACGCCGGTATTTAATATATATGCCCCAACCCCTTGAAAATTTC
>JAQVWU010000058.1:0-3714 GCA_028709565.1 Eubacteriales bacterium | reverse complement strand
GAACGCAGAGGGGAACGCAGAGGAAAATACGTTTGTTGAAAACCGCGGTCGTTTATCATAAAGCGAAATGTTTTTGAGAAACGGACGCCGGTATTTAATATATATGCCCCAACCCCTTGAAAATTTCACAAAGAAAACGATATAATATAAAAAGCATGCTTTAAAACAGAGCGACAAGGTATAAAAAAGGTTTTTATCATGAATAACAACATAACATGGCATAACGGGCTCGTGACACATGACGACCGCCGGCGTATAACCGGTCAAAAGCCGGCGGTAATATGGTTTACCGGACTGTCAGGATCGGGAAAATCCGCCGTCGCGGCTGAACTCGAAGCCCTGCTTACAGCCGCCGGATATGCCGCATATTTGCTTGACGGGGATAATCTCCGCTGGGGGCTTAACAGCGGACTCGGATTTTCGGAGGAAGACCGCCGGGAAAACGTGAGGCGAATCGCCGAAGCCGCCCGGCTGCTTGCCGACAGCGGACAGATTGCCATTGTAAGCGCCATATCTCCGCTGCGCTCCATGAGGGATGCCGCCCGGTCGAGAATAAGCGAAATATGCGATTTTATCGAAATTTTCGTGGACACACCGCTGGAAGTTTGCGTTGAGCGTGATGTCAAGGGGCTGTATCGCCGCGCCATGGCCGGAGAGATAAAAGATTTTACCGGTATATCCTCACCGTATGAACCGCCTGCCGACCCCGAAATAACGATTACCGACACGGTCAGCCGCTCCGCCGCCGATAACGCCGTCCCGATTTATGATTATATAATCGCGTCTCAGACTGACCTGAAGGCAATGCTCGGCGTAATGTCGGATACCGCAACCGAAGCCGGAAGACTTATTATGAATATCTACTCAGACCGATTCGATGTGGACATTAAAGCGGACAACAGCCCCCTGACCGATGCCGACAGGGCGTCAAACGCCTACATCTGTTCTATACTCGCCGAAAGATACCCGTATGTCTCCTTACTGGCCGAAGAGTCCGCGGACGACCGGCGGCGGCTGCAAAACCGGATGTGTTTTATAATAGATCCGCTGGACGGAACAAAGGAATTTATCTCCCGCAACGGGGAGTTTACCGTCAACATAGCCCTGGTCCGCGACCACATTGCGATCATCGGGGTGATATATGTACCCGTGACGGGCGAATTATATACCGCTGTCAGGGGGGGCGGCGCCTTCCGGACAAAGGACGGTGTGCGCGAAAGCATCCGGGTCAGCGACCGGACCGAAAATCTGATACTGATGGCAAGCCGCTCCCACGGAGACAGCCGTCTGGACCGGATAATTGAGGCGAACCGCAGTCGCGTCGCGTCGGTTGTTAACGCCGGTTCCTCGCTTAAAGGCTGCCGGGTAGCCGAGGGCAGAGCGGACGTCTATTATCGGTACGGCCCCACTATGGAGTGGGATACCGCGGCCATGCAGTGTATATGCGAGGAGGCGGGTGCCGTTGTGCGCCAGCTTGACGGATACGACTCACCTTTATATTATAACCGTACGCATACGAGAAACGATATGGGTTTTTATATTCTGAACAAACCGGAAAACAAACTGGACCCAAAAAGATAACAGGCTGCCAAGCAAAAAAAGCAAACAAAAGCGAAAGGACAACAGTTAATGGACCATCTCGACCAACTTGAAAACCGAAGCATTCATATATTGCGCGAAGCATACAGCAATTTTAAAAATCTGTGCATGCTGTGGTCAATCGGAAAAGACAGCACGGTGCTGCTCAGTCTTGCCAGACGGGCTTTCTTCGGCTGGGTGCCCTTCCCGCTGGTGCATATAGATACACATTATAAAATACCCGAAATGATAGAATACCGCGACCGGCTGGCCCGCGAATGGAAACTGGATATGATTTACGGTGAAAACCGCGGAGCACTGGATGCCAAACAGACATTTCCGGACGGAAATACCACCAGAATCGAATGCTGCCGCAATCTGAAAACCGAGGCGCTGCGCTCTACCCTGTCGGGCGAATGGACGCGCTATCGTATGAACCATGATACGGGAAAATATGAAACCGATAAAAACACCGAACCGTATACCGGGGTAATCGTCGGAGTCAGAGCCGACGAGGAGGGCAGCCGTTCTAAAGAACGTTATTTTTCGCCCCGCGACAAAAACAACGACTGGGATGTCGGCGATCAGCCGCCCGAGTTTTGGGGTCAGTATAAAACCGATTTCGCGCTCGGCACCCATGTGCGCATACACCCCCTGCTCGACTGGACCGAACTGGATGTCTGGGAGTATATCCGGCGGGAGGGCGTACCGATTGTGTCCCTTTATTTTGATCAGGGTGAAGGCAAACGCTATCGCTCACTAGGCTGTTACCCCTGTACCACGCCTGTGGAGTCGGGAGCAAAAAACATTGATGAGGTTATCGAGGAACTCAAAACAGGCAAGTTTGCAAACATCGCCGAACGCTCGGGCCGCGAGCAGGACAAAGAGGACGGCGGAGGGCTTGAGGACCTGCGCAGAGACGGATATATGTAAGATTATTAGGCAAAATAACAACCGGCGCACCGTTTAAAGTACGCCGGTTTAAGTTATGCTTTTTTGTTTTTTTGTTTTTATGTTTTTATGTGTTTACTTTCTCTTCTTTGTTATTACAGCCAGAGCCGCGCCGGAAAGCGCGATTATGCCGGTGATAATGCCCGTGTCGGCCGTCTGAGCGGCTGTTGTTACCACGGGTGCGGCAGCTTCCGCTTCCGCTTCGGTTTCGGGAGCATCGGTTTCTGCGGGCGGGTCGGCCTTATCAAAGCTTATGTATGTGAAGGAACCGGATTTTTCGTTGGTGAACTGAACATAAACGGTATGGACACCGCCGGGAATATCGCAGTCCGCTTTAAACTCCTGAGCGTTAACCGATTCCCACCCTCCTGTGAAGCCGATTTCATATGAGCAGACGGGATTGCCGCTCTTATAATCGTCTATATAGACATCCAGAGCGGTTTTGCTGTCATCGTCATTGCCGTAACTGAAGAATATGGTCATCGCCTTGGCGCCGTCCGCTCCGAAATCGACATCCTCAAAGTAGACGATATCGTTAGTGGAGGAATATCCTACGCCGTAGCCCTCGACATACTGTATGGGCTGACCGCTGCCTCCCTCGTCCTGAGTGGTGTCATCGTCGATGAGGGTTACTTCGGGGGTTACCTCGATTTTCGCGAACGCGTCGTATTTTGCCGATACGTTCACAGCCAGAGCGATTAACAGCACCGCTACTGTAATTAAAACAGCTGATTTTTTCATGAAATTTGTCCTTTCTGTTTGTTTTTTTTAATTGATCCGGTTGTCTGACCGGTATTTGCCGACAAATTTTATCGGTCATCGATAACTATATCATAAAAGCCGGATGCTGTCAATCAAAAGGACAAAAATACGTTTTAATTATTTTTTTTAATCATAACCGCTGCGAGTGAAAGAACGGCCGCCAATGCCATTACAGATACCGCGTCCGAGGTCTGGGCTGCGGGAGGGGTTGTTTCGGCAGGGGTCTCGCCGGGAACTTCGACTTCAACAGCGGGGGCTTCGGTTTCAGGCGCGGGGGGTGTATACGCGCCGCCCAGAACCAGGTAATTATCTATTTCATCGCTGGGAGGCCATGTGGCTGCGGGTAGGGTCTTATAACAGACTTCGCCGCCGTCATAACGGTCCATGTACGTGAAGAGCACGGGTATTCTCAGCCCTTCTTTT
>JAQVWU010000057.1 GCA_028709565.1 Eubacteriales bacterium | reverse complement strand
CGAAATGATAAAAAACCGCAAGCTGGTGTCTCTTGAAAATAATATCCCCCGCGGGTTTGATATTCTGTGCGCGAATGGCACGACCGGATATATCTGCCGGGAAGCGTTATATCTGGAAGCCGGTGTAAAATACTGCCTTCGAATCAGGGCGCGGTCCGATGTAAATACATATATCAAATACCGGATAAAAAGCCGGTATTTTAAAGTTTTCGCGGAGGAAACTTTGCCCCTGGTCTCCGGAGAAACCAAAATATCGGAAAGCGGATTTACACTGTTTTTTACCGAAACCAAAGGGATTCTTGAAATCTCTTTTCCCGATAACGCGGGGGTAAAGATATACAGTCTGTCCCTGAAGCGCTATGACAATATTTTCGGCATGCGAAAAGATGTGCTTGATTGTCTGCGGGATTTAAAACCTTCCATACTGCGTTATCCGGGAGGATGTTACGCTGAACTGTATCACTGGAAGGACGGATTGCTTGACGCGGATCTGCGTCCCTGTATCGACGATAATGGTCTGTCTTTTCTGTTCCCCGACACTTACGGCGTTGATACCCACGAGATTGGTATCGATGAATTTATTGAAGCCTGCCGTTATACGGGCGCCGAACCTGCAATAACTGTCCGCCTTTCGGACAACGAACCGTCCGATGCGGCTGACTGGGTTGAATACTGCAACGGTGCGCCGGATACGCAATGGGGTTCGATCCGCGCGTCGCGGGGCAACGTTCAACCCTATAACGTAAAAACATGGTATCTCGGGAACGAAATATTCGCCTTCGGAAGCGGCATGCTGCGCGAGAGCGGTGCTTTTGCGGCTGAAGCACACAATGAATTCAATGCAGCCATGAAGGCAAGGGATCCCGGTATTTTAACCGTGGCGTCGGCTTGGCCACGTACCGGCTGGACAAAAGAATTTCTGAAAACGGCGCAAAGCGACATTATTTCACTGCATAATTACGCGAACGATTTTTTGGGGGATATAACCGATGAGGACGGTTTAGCCGGCGCGATATCGGCTCCATATGATTTCCTGCTGCCCTTTATTCGCGAAATGTTCGATGAATACAATCATAACGTAATGTCTTTTGACGAATGGAACTATCAATGGGGTAAATACGGTTCGGTTGTGACCGGTCTTTACACAGCAGGGGTGCTCAATGTCCTTATTTCATTTGCCAGAGAATTAAACATCCATCACGCGTGCTATTTTACGCCATTGAGTGAAAGCGCCGTCAGGATTTTTCCCGACAGAGCGTTCTTGGGTCCTGACGGCAGGGTGTTTCGCCTGTTTGTGCGCCATGCCGGTCAGGTGCTCAAATACAGAAATTCGTATAACATGCTCGATGTGCTGGTTTCCGAGTCGGTTTGTAAAAGTCGTTTGGTTATGACCTATGTCAACAGAAATATACACAAAGCGGTTGCAGCGGTTCTGCCGGAAGTCCGCGGAAATATTGTTGAGAGCGTGCTGTTGGTTCCGAAAAACGGCAAGATGACCGATGATGACTTTCGCGAAGAAGAAAATACGGGTATACCGAAATCGGTACCTCCGTTATGCGTAGGTATGATAATATACGATTCAGCCGCGAAAATATAGGCGCCGGATTATTACGTTGGCTCGTTCAGTCGGTCGGCCTGTCGATTAAATCAAAGGCTGCCGAGAGGGCGCCGTCGGGGGTGGGGGAGGAAAGGGTAAAGCTGCCCTTGTATGCCGCCTTGAAGCAGCCCTTTTTGAATTTGTCCGGCAGTATGGTGACGATTTCGTTTTTATATTTGATATATTCGTTCCCGTTTTTGGACCTTTTGCGGGTTCTGCCCATAAAGGACCTGCGCCGCGCCTCGCGGTTTTTGAAGCTGCTCTCGCGTTTGGCCGACCGTTCGGTGTCCCCCTCCATGCGTCCGGCGCAGACGCAGCCGGCTCCTACCGACCGCGGGTAAGCGGTGTGGCGCATATGATGGACATAGCGTATAATCTGTCTGCCGCACATGCCGCATATCCCGGTCGGAGCGCCCAGGTCGGATATACCGGTGCATTCCCAGCCGGAGTGGGGGACATCGCCGCGTTTCCAGAGATTGTCGGTCTCCTCAGGTTTGGGCGGTGTTTGCGTTTCGGCGGCGGACGGCTCTTCCTGTCCGGATTCATTCTCATGTTCATCGGCAAAATCATCCGGGTGTTCTGCTTCCGGTTCATATGGCTCATATACAGGCTCATCCGGGGGCTCTTCGGCGCGTTCGTTTTTATGTTCGTCTGCGGATTCAAATGACTCAGATGACTCAGATGACTCAGATGATTCAAATGATTTAAATGATTCATTTGCGGGTTCGTTTGGAGAATCCGCGGCTTCGTCTTTGGTTTCGTTTTTGCTGTCGCTTTCTTCTTTTATGTTGGCCAGGGGGACGGTTTTACGCTGTTCGCGTTCCAGCCGGGCCTGTTCGCGCTTGACGGCAAGGGTATCGGCGATGGAATTCCAGGCGCCGAAATCATAATCGGTTGATATGGGCTTGACCTGTCCCGTTTTGTCAAAGCGGATGTTATACAGGCCCCGTTCTTCGTTGATGCTTTCGATTACGCCGGGGCCGAAGATCACGTGGGAGACCCGTTCGCCGGCCGGCAGCCGTTTGGGTTTGGCAGTCAGCACCGAAGGCCGCGAACGCGCCCTTTGAGCCAGCTCCTCCGGTATTTCCCCGATTCTGCGGTAGTTTTGCTCGCCTATCTCAAAGAGAAAGCGTGAGGGCAGTTTACGGTATTCCGAGCCGCCGTCGCTGCGGTTGACCCCCTCGGAATCGGTCAGATACAGCCGCCGCATGGCCCGGGTGAGCGCCACAAAGCACAGC
This sequence comes from Eubacteriales bacterium, assembly GCA_028709565.1. Taxonomy (GTDB): domain Bacteria; phylum Bacillota; class Clostridia; order Oscillospirales; family CAG-272; genus JAQVWU01. Next base: position 8,423 of record JAQVWU010000057.1, on the reverse strand, counting down.
CGTCTCTCCTCTTCGAGACCGGCTTGTCCCCTTTCCTCAATCGTACGGGAAGAGGGCATGATGCCGTCGGTCATGCCGACAACGAAGCAGACCGGGAATTCCAGCCCTTTCGCTGCGTGAATGGTCATGAGTTTAACCCGGTCGGCTTTTTCGCCGGCGTCATAATCGCTCATTAAAGCAATCTGCCTCAGAAATTCCGAGAGGGGCAGCGCCTCGCCCCAGCCGCGTTCCTGCTCAAGGGCGATTTTTTTCAGTTCGGCCAGATTCTCGAGGCGTTCCATACCCCCCGACTCGCGTATATACGCCTCGTAGCCCGTTTCGGTCAGCACCCGGTCCAGCAGTTCCGATACGGTCGCGGAGGCGGCGGCGTATCGTATGCTTTCGATTGTATCGATGAGATCACCGGCTTTTGACCGGGCAAATTCGGGCAGCGAACGGTGCAGCCTCAGCGTTTCGTACAATGGCAGCTCCGCTTCGGCGGCAAGGGCCTTTAAACGCGCGACCTTGGCTTTGCCGAACATGCGCCTGGGGGTGTTTATTATCCGCAGCAGGGCGATATCGTCGTCCGATGACACGAGTTTGAGATAAGCGAGGGCGTCCATGACCTCCATGCGCCTGAAAAACTTAGTGCTGCCGATGATTTCATAGGGGATATCGGCTTCCATGAGCGCCTGTTCCACCGAACGGGACAAAAAACCCGACCGGTAGAGAACGGCGACCGAACGGTAATCGACGCCCTTCTTTTTGAGCTCGGCTATCGTTGAGGCGATATAACGGCTCTCGTCGGCTTCGGTGGCGGCATGCATATGGATGACCTCTTCGCCGTCGCCGTCCTCGGTAAAGAGGTCTTTTTTTATGCGGTTTTGGTTAAAGGCGATAAGGGTGTTCGCGGCTTTAAGTATGCGGGCGGTAGAGCGATAATTGCGGTCCATGACCACCGTCTGCGTGCCGGGGTGCGAGCGGTCGAAGTCGACGAGAATCTCCACCTTGGCGCCCCGCCATTCATAGATGTTCTGGTCGGGATCGCCCACCACAAACAGGTTGCCCTTAAGTTCGGACAGGATGTTTATAAGGCGCAGTTCGCGGGTCGACGAATCCTGAAACTCGTCCACCTGTATATATTCAAGACGCTGCTGCCACATGCGGCGGATGTCCGGAAAGGAGTCGAACAGGACGAAGACAAAATTGATTAAATCGTTGAAGTCCAGCCCGAAGATCTGCTTCTGCCGCTGCAGGTAGCGCGCGATTATGCGGTCGTCGGTGCTGCCCGATTCGGGTACGGCGGAGGGGGTACGGCTGATGAGGGTATGTACATAGGCTTCGGTCGCCTTCTTTTTGTCGATCAGGCCGATGATGCGCTCGAAGGAAGCGTGGTCCAGCTTCAGTTCAAACTCGGTGTATATCTCCTCCAGAATGGCTTTCTGGTCGGCGGTGTCCAGTATGATAAAATTATCGGGATAGAACAGCCTGCCTATATGTTCCCGCAGCACGCGCACGCAAAATCCGTGATAGGTGGTGATAAGGGAGGTATCGTAACCGTCCCCCGCGAGGGAACGCACCCGGCGCTTCATCTCGGAGGCCGCTTTGTTCGTAAAGGTGACACAGAGCACGCTGCCGGGATGGACGCCGGCGGCGCGGACGAGATAGGCGTAGCGGCAGGCCAGCGCGCGTGTCTTGCCCGAGCCCGCGCCGGCGATAATGCGCACGTAACCTTCGGTGGCCGTGACCGCTTCGGTCTGACGTTCGTTTAGACCGGCAAAGATGTTTTCGAACATATGGCTTCCAATCATAAAATAATATAAGTACTAAAATTTCGGATGAAATCTGCTGAATCATTGACGAAGTCTTTTAATTATATATTAACACTTTTTGAAGACGGTGTCAAGGTTTTTACCGACACGCGGGTCAATTTGGTTTTTATTATTGACAAATATACCGGTCAATGTTATAATCAGTTGTATTAAATAGGATAGAATGCAAGAAAAACTAATAATCAGACTGAAACGGAGGCATAATATGAGCGTTAAATACAGAGTAGGTATTTTGGGTACCGAGAATTCCCACGCGATGGCTTTTGCCCGCCTTATTAATCTGCCCGGTGCGGACGGGCTGCGCTATCCCGATTTCCGCGTGACCGCGTTATACGGCGCCGACAGGGCTCCGAGCGAAGCGATTGTCACCGCCTGCGGTGAGGACATTAAAATCTATGATTCGGTGCAGTCCATGACCGATGAGGTAGACTGTGTAATGGTCACCTCCCGGCACGGTAAATATCATCTGCCCTTTGCCATGCCCTTTATTGAAAAGGGATACCCTACTTTTATTGATAAGCCCTTTACCATTACGGCGGAAGACACCCGCGCCATAATCGATGCCGCGCAAAAATCCGGCGCTCCGCTGAGCGGCGGATCGGGCTGTAAATATTCCCGTGAACTGCTGGCGCTCAAGGACGAGCTGGATACCGGCAGCCGCGGTGCGGTGACCTCGGCGGTTATGAATTTTCCCGCCGACATAAACAGCGAGTACGGCGGATTCTACTTCTACGCGTCCCACCTTGTTGAGATGACCATCGCTCTGTTCGGCACCGGGATTAATGAGGTGACCGCTCTGGAAAAGAACGGCTATCTGACGGCCGTCGCCGGATATGACAAATTCAATGTCGTCATGAATTTTGCGAAGAACGGTAAATATTATGCCGTCGTATATGCCGAGAAGGAGATTGTTATCCGGGAACTCACCATCGCCGATATCTACGATTTTGAGGTGGCTCATTTTGTGGAAATGGTGCGCACCCGAGTCGCTCCCAATACGGTCGAACAGCTGGCACTTCCGGTCTTTGTCATGAACGCCATCGAACGTTCACTGCAGTCGGGCAGGGCCGAAAAGGTAGAACAACTATAAAAAATAAAAAAATACCGGAGGTATTTTATACGAATGAAGCACAGTCGTCTGACGGCAGTCACCGCATTGCTTGTTTTATCAGCGGTGCTGTTCATTTCCTGCGTGTCGCAGACGGGTGATGAACCCGGCAATACAATCAATACAACCGGCGCGGACACCGAACCGGTGGTAACCTCAGCCCTTTCCACCGTTGAGGTCAACGATTATGATGGATATGTCTTTTCGATAGTGGTGACAAATCAGGATAAGCGTCATGTGGATTTTGTCGCCGAGGAGGAGACCGGAGCGACCCTGAACGATCTGGTTTACCGCCGCAATATGCGGGTTGAGGACACATACAATATCACGCTGGCCAGTGAGGATAAGGATTACGGCATGATAAACAGCACCGTTCAAAAGGATGTGGCGGCGGGAGAGAGTTCATATTCGCTGTATGTTTCAAACGCCACCGCCTATACGCTCGCCAGCGCCGGCAACCTCATCGCCTTCAATAACATGCCCGGCATAAACATCGAAAATCCCTGGTGGGATCAGAACGCCATTGCGGGCATGTCCATCGGCGGCAATATATATATGCTGACCGGTGATATATCCCCGACCGGACTGCTGACCTCCGAGTGTATACTCTTCAACAAAAAGCTGTTTGCCGACAAAAATATTGCCTACCCGTACGATATTGCATTTGACGGCGGGTGGACAATGGACGTGATGTATGATATAGGCAAAGGGCTGACCGAAGATGTCAACGGAGACGGCAAAATCAGCGACAAGGATGACCTCTTCTCCTTCACCTGCTGGTTTGACAACGCCCACGCCTTCTTTTACGGCGCCGGCGGCGTTATGGTAAACAAAGACGAGGAGGATATCCCGTTTCTGGACTGGGATATAGAGCGTTATTCCTCGATATACGAAAAACTCTATAATATAGTAATCGTCAACGAAGCGAACTACTCGACCTCCGACCATGAGTATTCATTTAAAGTATTCAACGAAGGCCGGGCGTATTTCTGCGGTATCACCTTCCAGAAGATTGAGATGTTCCTGCGGGATATGAACGACGACTACGGCGTGCTGCCCATGCCCAAATATGATGAATCCCAGGAGCGGTACATGACCGATGTATCGGGCGCGGGTTCCATGATTATCATGCCTGTCAGCGCCGCCGATACCGAAATCGTCGGCAATATCACCGAGGCGCTGGCTGCCGCCGCCTATGACATGATAACACCCAGCCTTTACGATATTATAGCGTCGACAAAGAACGTGCGCGACGAGGAATCCGCCCGTATGGTACAGCTGATCATAAGAAACAGGGTTTTTGACATGGCTCATATGTATTACATTCCGGGTGACGATTTCTGCTATGACCTGCTCAAAGCCAAGAGCACCGATGTGGCCTCGTATTTTGCCGGCAAGGAAGCCGCGGCGAACTCCACGCTGGATAAACTGGTAACCGCGTTTCTTGAAAATAACTGATTGACAATTATCGATTCGCCCGCCTATCGATTCGACGGATGTGACCGATATCGGCATATCCGTCGATTATTATGAGCAAAAAAAAGGAGCCAAGACCAATCTCATGAATTATCCGAAATATTCTAAAAATTTAAGCCGCATAACGGCGCTTATTCTGGCGCTGCTGATATTGATTCCGGCGGTTGCCTGTTCCGACGCGGACCCGGGCGGCGCCGACGTGACAACCGACGCCGTCACCGACAACACGGCCGAAACCGACTCGCTGGATTCGCGCAAAAGCATCGAAGACAATCTGCCCGAAGCCGATTTTGAGGGTGCCGAGTATGTGATTTTGGTGCAGGAAACCCAGGAGTACGACGCGGGGATTGAGGAGCTTACCGGCGAGGTACTGGATGACGAGGTATTCAACCGCAATCAACGCACGGGCGACCGTTTTAATATAACGATAACACATCTCAACGGCGGTGAGGCGGGCGCGATGAGCCAGAAGATAAACAAGTCGGTCAAAGCCGGGGACGATGCCTATGACCTCTGCATGGCCCATGTCATACAGACCGGTACCGATATAACCAACGGTATCTTTTACGACTGGATGGAAATTCCCTATGTGGATATCACGCAGCCCTGGTATCCGCAGTACGCCGCCGAAGCGTCGACGGTCAACGGCAAGCTGTGCGCGCTGGTCAGCGACGCCGCCCTCTCTTCGGTAATTCATACCTACACCGTCTATTTTAACAAAAACATCGCCGCCGATTACAATATCGACGCGGCCGAAGTATACGAGACGGTCCGCAGCGGGCGCTGGACCATCGACGCGATGAGCGAATATATCAAACCGGTATACAGTGATCTCAACGGCAACGGCATTGAGGACGAAGCCGACCTTTACGGAAACAAGACGCTGCTGTTCTATTCGTTTAACTTTATATGGGCCTTCGAGAATCCCATTGTCGAAATAAAGGACGATGAAATAAAACTGGTATTGAATACCGAGAAGACGGTGAACATTCTTGACCGCCTGTATGATTTCTATTATACCCAGGACGGCGTCTTCCTGACCGAATATGTGAAATCGAAGGAAATGTTCGCGGCGGGTCAGTCGCTCTTCCTCATGTGCCATTTCCTGCCGGCAATGGAGGAACTGCGTTCAATGGAGCAGGATTACGGCATCATACCGTTCCCCAAATGGAACGAGGAACAGACCTCATATAAAACCACGGTGGACGGCTGCTTTGACGTGCTGGTGGTTCCCGTTACCGTGCCCGGCGAGGAGATTGACAAAACGGGCATTATAACCGAAGCGCTCTCGGCTGACAGCTGGAAGCACGTGCTGCCGGTGTTTTACGATGTGGCGCTCAAGGTGAAGGGAACCCGGGACGAGGAATCGGTTGAGATGATTGATATAATCCTGAACGGACGGGTGGTGGACTTCAGCTGGATTTATACCGGCTGGAGCGGATTCAATTTCGTTTTCAACGACCTGCTGACCTCGAAAAAGAGCGGCGGAGACTTCGCTTCATTTTATGAAAAGAACGAGAAATCCAAGATAAGGGTATATGAAAAAGCCTTTGATTTCTTTTACGAAGGCTGATAAAATAAAACGGAATCGGGATTAAAAAAATGGACATAACGGCAATTACAAGAAAACTGGCCGGTTGTTCCTGCGGCAGGGAGCATACGGCAACACTCAAAAGCGCGGAAATCGGTCACGGTCTGACGGAGGACACCGGCGCAATACTGGCGTCCCGCCGTTTTCCCCGAAACATAATAATTGTGGCCGATAAAAATACCCTGTCCGCGTCAGAGGGTATACTGCCGTCGCTGGACAGAACCGGTTTTGATTACACAATCAAACTGTATGATGACCTGCGCACCGCCGATATAGCGCAGGTGAACGAGGTTATTTTGGCCGCACGTGACCGGGAAGGCATTCTGTCTGTCGGAACGGGTTCGTTAAACGACATCTGCCGCTACGCCGCCTTTCTTTCCGGGCGAAGGTTTGCCATATTCGCCACCGCACCCTCCATGGACGGTTTCGCGTCCCATTCCGCCCCGATAACCGACGGGGGCTTTAAAACTACATATCCCGCCGTTGAGCCCGATGTGCTGATTGCCGATACCGCCGTATTGGCGGCATCACCGGCACAACTAAAGGCGGCGGGTTTCGGGGATATGGCGGCAAAGTATATCGCCCTTGCCGACTGGCGGGTATCGGCGCTGCTTACCGGTGAATATTACTGTGAAAACATAGCGAATCTGACAAGAGAGGCGCTCAGGCGCATAACCGCGCTGGCCGACAGGGTAACCGGGAATGATGAGGAAACGGCCGGCGCGATAATGGAGGCGCTGGTGTTTACAGGGGTGGCCATGAAACTGGCCGGCTGCGTGCGACCCGCCTCGGGAGCCGAGCATATGATCTCCCATTTCTGGGAGATGAAAAAGCTGGAGGCGGGCGAGCTGTCCGATTTCCACGGTAAGAAGACCGGGGTTGCGACAATGTATCTGAGCCGGCTGTATCATGCCCTGGCCGATATAAAATCCATAGAAGCGCAGGCCGACCGCATCGATTTCGATGAGCTCGGGCGCGTTTTCGGCGATAATTTTATCGACGGCGTGATAAAAATGAATACTCCCCCCGTAACCGACCAACTCACCCCCGGCATTCTGGAAGAAAGGTGGCCGGAGGTGTGCCGCATTGTGCGGGAGGAGGTGCCGCCGCCCGAGGGGCTGCGGGAGCTTATGCTAAAAGCCGGAGCGGCGATAAAACCGGAAGATATCGGGATATCAACGGCGCTGGCGCAAAACGGATACAGGTATCACGCCTATCTCAGACACAGACTGACGCTGTCCAGACTGATTCCCATGATAAAAAATCCGGGGCCTCTTCCGACCGAATGAATAACATGAACAACCTGCCGGTTTATTCGGTGGTAAAGCTTGTTTCCGGCATGAGCGCCATGTTTGCGCACAGCTGTACCGGGCGGGCGGTATGGATGTTTTTTACCCGTACCTCCCGCGGAGGGATAAGTTTATACAACCGGTCGGTTTCGGGAATGTCGGCGCTGCCGTTGTAGTCGTTGAAGATATACAGCGGTGTATCACCGTTTTCATCCGCGACGGTCAGCCCGTCGATCTCCACCTCCCGGGGCAGACGGCAGGTATAACCGAAATCATGAGTGCCGTCGTTGTGAGCGGCAAAAACGGCGCGGCCGCTCCCCAGCGGATACCAGGTGCTGTCCCGGATGATTATCTTTCCGTCCCTGGTGCTGCCGTAGTCGGAACGGAGGTTGACCAGGGCATAACCGTGGGCGGCGGTGTTCTCAATAAGAAAGGTACCGCTGCCTATAGCGTTGAGGCACTGCCAGCCCAGTGTGCACCGGCGCAGCACACAGTTGGTAACCCCCTGATGGGCGTCAAAGCGGGAAAAGCAGCAATCCTCAAATACCAGATCCCGGCAGAAATTGGTGCCGATGAGCCCCCAATAACGGCGGTCGTGGATGTCGGTGGTCTGACTGCAGCGGGCAAAGGTAACGTTGGCGGCCGAACCCAGGCTGATATCATATGACCCCATAGGCACCGGCTCCCCGCCGGTGCCTATGGTCTTATAGGTATAATGACCGGTGAACACACAGTCGTGAACATACACGTCGGCGCAGGAGGAGACCGACAGAAACCCGGCATAGGGCGCGCCGTGATCACCCTCCCCGGTGACCAGATGGGTCAAACCGTATACCTCCGTTTTGCTCCGGTGTATGCTGATGTTGCGGGAGTGATAGTTGTATTTGGATTCCTCCCGGTTTGCGATGGTGGTAAATGTACCGCCGCACAGGGTCAGTGTCGTTTTGGGTTGGGGAAGGGCGGTGACCGAGGTGACGCGCTCAAAATCAAAGGAGACGGGGGAGGGCAGGGTGCCGTCGGCATACAGCAGGAAATTATCTTTGCGCGCGGTACCGTTGTTTCGGTTCAGACCGCGGCGGATATAGTCTTTGTGATTTTCATTTGTGACCAGCACATACAGGTCCTCGCCGGTGGGATTGTCCACCCGG
>JAQVWU010000056.1 GCA_028709565.1 Eubacteriales bacterium | reverse complement strand
AGTGCCGCGGAGCTCCTGGGCGGGAACCGATGCCGCTTTATGACCCTTGAACAGAGCTACCGCACGACGGTTGAAATTATGGATGCGGCCAACGGGGTGCTCGGCTTGTGCGGCGAGCCCTTCGTCAAAGCGAAACCGGTCCTCAGACACGGCAGCAAGCCCCGGGTATACCGAACCCCGGAACCCGATTTTGCCGCCGCGCTGGACCGGCTGCTGGCCGAGAAGAAATCCGCGGGCTATAAATCAATCGCCGTCATCTGCAAAACACCCGCCGGGTGCGCCGCTGTCATGGAGAAGACAGCCGGACTCAGACTGCTCAGCCCCGACGACCCGACCTATGAAGCGGGCTGTGTCATCGTCCCGTCCTATCAGGCAAAGGGACTGGAGTTCGACGCGGTGATTATCTGCGCCCTTACCGACGACTGGCATCCCGAAACCCTGGATATCAAGCTGCTGTATGTCGCCATGACCCGGGCGCTGCACAGCCTCGACTTTCTGTGCGCCGGCGGCAGAATGGCGCTGCTGGACAAAATCCCCGGCCTTGATACCGCGGACCTGTGAACATATAAAATCATACCGATAAAACAAAAGCCGGCCATGACAGCATGACCGGTATTTTTGTCGGCCGGATGGGAATGCCGGACAATCAGCCTGTTTCGGCGACGTAAACACCCGCGCGGCTTTGTATTATTTCCGCTGCTTCGGCAATGCTTTTATCGCCGGCAAAATACGGCTGGACCTCTTCCGTGGCTATATCAATAATTGACCTGTTTGAGTCATAGGAGGTCTTAATCCCGTTGAGATACCCGATTAAATAATCAACATCCGCTTCGGTCAGTTCCGTCTTGTAATATGCCTTATTGCCTTCATAGGGATTGTTGTCGGTATCGTCTTTATCGATTGCAAACGGTATAACCGCGCCGTTTTCTTCAAAATAATAATATTTTGACCGGTAATAATCGGTGTGCGCCTTTAAACCGCCCGTCGTAACCGGCAGATTTTTCATCTGCGGGGACGCCTGGATTTTGTCGGAGAGCAGATATTTTATATATTCCCGGATGCCGTCGGTGGCCGTTGATTTTGCCGAAACCGAAATCCGCGCGACAGGGAATACAACTGCCCCGTTTCCGGAGTCGGGCGTCGCGGGGGAACCTATGAGCGCAATATCATCGGTGCCGAAAATATATTTCGCCGACAGATATGACGAAACGGAATTCATAGTCAAAAAATATATCTTTATCTTTCCGCTTCTGTACATACCGGATTGATTCTTTTGGAATTCCATCATCTCCTGGGGCGGCACGCTGTCGGGATATGTATTGCAGTATTCAAGGAGATTTGCGAAGGTTTCGCCGTCAAATGAGCAGGTTTTATTTTCTTTGTCGACAAAAGTCGTTATGTTTGTATTGACCAATTCACTGAACAGATTAAGTTTTGTTATATGCGGAGGGAACAGTTTATTGCCGTCTGCCTCGGCGGTTTGTGTCAGCGCATACATGTCCTCAAGCGTCCAGCCGTTTTTGTCATTTAATAATGATTTATCCGCCGCGCGTGTCCAAACGCTGACACACAGCGGAAGTGAAAATAACTTCCCGTCGATTTCAAACGGAGCTGTAGCATAACCGAGCAGATTATCCCGCGTAAAATCGTCTCCCATGAACCCGTAGATATCGGTGAACGCGCCTTTATCGGCAAAATCCTCTGTCGATATATTCGGATCAAGCAGCAGGATGTCAGGCGCTTTATCCGTCAGGAAGTCTTTTTGCAGCGTGTTTAATCCTGTCGTATCGTTCGCGACGGTATTATATTTATCATAATCCTCCGGTTCGATTCGATAATTGTCACTTTGAGCGTTGAAGGCGGCAACGGTTGAAGTCCAGAACGGATCGGTATACAGGCTTATATATGCCATTTTTATTATTGTTTTGTTTATTGTCCGGTTGTCGGACGTTTGTGTCAATAACGCCAACTGCTTTTGCAGGGTTATGTTATCGGTGTATACGACCGCAAACTTGTCGGCAGACAGAATAATAATATTATTTATAACCGTACCGTCAATACCGGAATTTATCCAGTTGCATACCTCGGTTAAACCGTTGTCACTGAAATTATAGCCGTAAAGCGTCTCTCTCGTTTTCAGGTAAAGATCATAACCGTCGCCGGTATATATGTCATATCCGTGCAGACTGTACCCCGGCGGAATTTTTAAATCGGTCTCTAAGATCTCTTCCGACGGGTCGATTATGCCGTATGAGAAGTTCCTTGTATTTTTATCGCCGTATAAAACAAGTATTCTGCCGTCGGGCATAGCGGATATGCGGTTTATCTTTTCGGGGGAGATGACTTCAAACACCTTTTCACCGGACGGCGAAATTGCCGCAATGGCATTTTCGCGCGCCAGGTAAATGTTGCCGCTGACGCCGTCCGCCGTCATTAGATAAAAAGAACCGGTTGAGTTATTTGCCGTGTCGTCATCGAAAATATTCGTAATATCGGTTTCAAAAATCAACTGCCCGTCCGCCGATGTTTTTAACAATGTATATATAACGGTGCCGTCAGCAACAGTGTGTTCCGATTCAATGTAAATTTTATTCCCGTCCCTGCCGCCGGTAAACAGCTGTGTAATTGTGGATTTATCCCTTTCGGCACCAATGGCTGAAAACGGTATATTCTGAATGTTTTCACCGTTTAAATCCACGGAAAACAGCATAGATTCGACTTGATTGCCGGCAGGGATTACATATTTTATATATATACGGTCATCAGCAGAAAACATATCTGAATTATATGTATCAACATCATCAGGCAGCGAAACGAATACGGGACTGAATACATTTGTTACATTCACCGAAATGTCGTCCGATGGTTCCGCTTGTTCTTTATTGCATCCTGTCAAATTTAACGAAATAAGTATTAGAAATGCAAGTAACCGTATTGTTGTCGTCTTTTTCATCTGTATTTTCCTCATTAAGTATATTTATTAATCCTTGAACTAATAGTTGTAAAAAAGAAAAACTTAGCAACAGGTACACTTTTTTATGACTGCTTCCCAATAGAAAAGGTTCTCATAATGGAAGTATAACATTAAAATACCAAAAAAATCAACTACAATCATCTTTTTTATTTATTTTAATGTTTATGTTTTTATGTCTATTTGATAAAAAAAGAGACCCGCGCGCTTTTTATTGCGCGCGGGTCCCGATGTTATTGTCCCGGTTATGGCGATTATCCGCCGAATATCTCAATGGTCTTTTCCATATCCGAGATGACCCTGCTCTCGACGGCGGCGTATCTGGAGGCAAAATTCGAAGAAGCCGACGTGCAGATTGATGTATAGACCCCCTGCAGACCGCCCCAGTTGAAGGCGGCTCCGATGTCGAAGGTTTTGGAGGCGAATATGATGTCCAGCATTTCCTCCGATTCGGTGTCCCTGAAGGTCTTGCCCTGGAGCACCACCTCGTAGTAGACCGGGTTGAGCATGTACAGCGACTCGTAGGCCATGGCCTCGACGATAAAGGAAACGGTATCGGGGTCGGAGGCGGAGACCGGGATACACATCATAGCGGCGTTATATACGCTGTTGGTGTGGTAATAGCGGTCCTGTTCCTCGCTGAACTTGGGCATGGGCAGAATGCCGAAATCGGTGTCCATATCCCGCAGGGTGGGGGCATCATGCATGGCGCCCTCGCGGAAGAGCATCCTGCCCGAAACAAAGCTGGCGCGCCAGAAATCGATCCATATGTCGGCGGCCCCGGTAGGCTGGTCGACATAGGTGGTGATTTCGGGGTCGGCGAGCACCATCATCATCTTGTCGACCCGGGCGTAAACGCTGTCGTCGATGGGGGTGAGCACCGGCATGTCATTTTCGTCCTTGGCGGCGATATTATATCCCTGGGCTACCATGAAGGTATAACCGCTGTAGGTTTCGGTGACATGACCGTACTGGTCGGCAATGGTCCATTTACCGTCGCCGTCCAGGTCTTTTTTGCCTTGTACGGCCAGCGACGCGAAGGTGTCCATGGTCCATTTGTTGTCGCGTACAATCTGATACAGGTCGCCGAGGTTATAATCGGCAGCCAGCTGTTTGCTGAAGAAGAGGCAGTACAGACCGCTCTTGGGTCCGATCATATGTTCGCCGTAGGTGATATAAAGCGCGCCCAGGATAGACAACTCGTCGCACACCGCCTGATCCCACCAGGGTTTTGCGAAATCGAAATACTCCAGCGAATACAGGTCAATAAGGCTCTCCTCCTGAGCCAGCACGACCACCGGCTGCAGCCCGTCGTATATAACATCGAAATAATCGTCGCCCGCGATAATCGACGGTCTTACATGGGTGCTTACCGCAACATTGGGCGAGGGCACGAATTCTATGACGCAGTTGTATTTTTCTTCGATAATGCGGTTGCGGCGGTACACCGCGTCGTTGAAGGCGTCGCCGTCTTCCCCTTCCACAGCCACGTCCTTGACACCGAACGCGCCGCTGTCCGGTGCCTTTCCGATAAAGGTGACGGTAAAGCCGTCAAGGTCGCTCTCCGGCAGTGCCGACTGAGGGCGCGTTTCCTCGGCGGGAGCCGTTTCACCGGAGGGGACGGTGGTGCCGTCGGACGGACCGGCGGGACCGGCGCAGGCAAAGGCGGTCAGCACAAAAACCGCGGCAATAAGTAAAGTGATTATCTTTTTCATATGCAGCCTCCTGTTTAGGTTTATAATGACAGTATATAACTGTTATATGGACGAAGCATAAACTAAGTATAAATAAGTATAAAATAATACGCAAACAATATAGCAGGCGAAAAAATGCGCACCGCCGGTTCAGGCGATACGCTGTTGTTATTATTATACCATGGGCGGGTTTTGCGTAAAATCCTCGCGCCTCATGCTTTCGGCGGGCGCGGATTGCCGGTGAGCCTTTGAATCACCGGCTGACAGATAGGCGTTTACCGCGTGGCGGAAGTTGTCGGTCAGTTCTTCATAGTTCGTTCCCTCATAGGTGATGAGCGCGCGGATGCCCATGACCTTGCCGGAAAGCACACCGTCCCGCGCCGCGTGCACACTTCCGACATAACCTCTGTATTCAAGCATCTTATTCATATCGGCCGCTTTCTCCGTTAATTATCATGATGAAACATGAATAATTATCAATCATATATTGTCATCCGGCAAGCGGATGTTAACAATAATAGTATATCGCATAACGCGTAAAAATACAATCGCCATTATAATATGATAATATGATGATATATGATGAAATAATTCATATTCATGTATGGTATTATCATGAATATTATGGTATAATGGTCAGTAGCGACCGCGAGACATTATATAAAAGCGGCGCGCAGGTTATAATACGGAAAAGAGGTGTCAGCCTTGGACGGCGTTCCCAAAGACGGCGGCAGTATACCACAAAACAACACATACAGAGCCGCGGGCTGACAAGACGCGGCTCCGAAAGGAGGACCGCAAATGATCCGGATGAATGAAATCAACGAAATCACGGAAGTAATTCTTACGCAAATTGAAAACGGAAAATATGCCGAGGCGAGAAGGTCGATTATCGGCATGGAATCGGCGGATATCGCCCTGCTGTTCGAGGAGATTGACCGGCAGAATCTGCTGGTAATGTTCAGGATTCTGCCCAAGGAGATCGCGGCGGATGTATTTTCATATATGCCCAACGAGCTTCAGCAATACATCATCGAATCCAGTACCGACAGGGAGATAAAACTCATACTGGAGGAACTGTTCTTTGACGATACCATCGATTTTATCGAGGAAATGCCGGCGAATGTCGTTAAGCGCATTCTCTCCAACGCCGACAACGAGACGCGCACACTGATTAATCAGTTCCTGCAGTATCCCGAAACGTCGGCAGGCAGTCTGATGACCATAGAATATGTCGACCTGGAAAAGGAAATGACGGCGGCTGAGGCGCTGGAGCATATCAGGAAAACGGGTATTGACAAAGAGACTATCGATACCTGTTATGTGCTGGACAATAACAGGATTCTGGCGGGCAGCATTACCATCCGAAAATTGATATTGGTCCCCGAAACGACCAGAATCGCCGACATTATGGATGAAAACGTCATATATATTAATACCCACGACGACCGGGAGGAGGTCGCGGCGCTGTTTAAGAAATACGACTATCTGGTCATGCCGGTGGTGGACAGCGAACACCGGCTGGTGGGTATTGTGACCATAGACCACATCGTGGATGTCATAGAACTGGAAAATACCGAGGACCTCCAGAAGATGGCGGCGATTGCGCCGTCAGAAAAGCCCTATCTGAAGACAAACGCCCTGACGCTGGCAAAACACCGCATCCCCTGGCTGCTGATACTAATGATTTCCGCCACCTTTACGGGCAACATAATCAAAAAGTTTCAGGACGCGCTGCAGTCGGTCATGATTCTGGCTGCGTTTATCCCGATGCTTATGGATACGGGGGGCTACTCCGGCTCTCAGTCGTCTACCCTTGTAATCAGGGGACTGGCGCTGGGCGAAATCAAACTCAGGGATTTTTTCAGGGTATTGTGGAAGGAACTGCAGATAGGCATAATTATCGGCGTGACATTGTCGGCAGCGAATTTTCTCAAACTGTATTTCTTTGACAAAACCGGACTTATGATAGCCTTCACGGTATGCATTACCCAGTTTATGACAATAATTATCGCCAAAATTATCGGGGGTACGCTGCCTATCATAGCGAAAAAGCTGGGGGTTGACCCGGCGATTATGGCGAGTCCGCTCATAACCACCATAGTGGACGCAGCGGCGCTTATCATTTACTTCACGACCGCCACGAAACTGCTCAATTTATAGAAAAATTATATAAAAAACAGTAAGAAAGTTATGTTTAAAGGATTTACACAAGAGACCATCGATTTTATGTATGAACTGCGCTATAACAATAACAAAGAATGGTTTGAGGCGCATAAAGACGCCTATAAGCGGGTGCTGGAGACGCCGATGCGGGAACTGGCGGAAGAGGTATTCGACCGCTTCACCTTCAGTCACGGCGACCTGGAGATAAAGCTGCATATCGCGCGCATATACCGCGACGCCAGGCGGCCCAATGTCACCGGTCCATATAAAGACCACCTGTGGTTCACATTCCGCCCCAACCGGGAGGAATGGACCGAAAAACCCGTGTTTATGTTTGAAGCGGCGCCGCAGGCATGGTGGTACGGCATGGGCTATTACAAGGCGAAGCCGCTGACCATGCGAAAGCTGCGCGCCCGCATTGACACCGACCCCGATCCGCTGGAAAAACTCGACCGCGCGCTGGCGCGTCAAAGCGAGTTTGTCCTGGAGGAATCGAATTATGCCCGCCCGAAGCGGGACGGAAGCCTGCCCCTTGCGCGCTGGTACAACAAGAACAATCTCTGCCTCATCCACGCGGACAAAAAAACCGAACCGCTCTTTTCCCGCGACCTTGTCCGGCGCCTGGTGGAGGGATATGAGTTTTTGCTTCCCTATTATGAATATTTTATGTCATTGGAAGATGAACCCGACCCGGCGTAAGACCGTCTCGGGCAGCGCCGCCGCGATAATCGACTGGACGCGGATTGTGCGGGAGGAGATTGACAGGTCGTACTGACATCATACCCTTCATTTCCATCATTTCCGTCATTTCCATCATTTTCGTCATTTCCGTCATTCTCATTATACACATCATTCCCATCATACATATCATTCATCATATATAATAACAGGCGAATCCTTGACGAAAAACGTGTAAGGCCAAATAACCCGAAAAACAATAAGGAGCTGCCGATATGCATCTTACCGAAAACGAAATAGAACTTTATTACAGGTTGTGGTACGGTTTGGTTTGGGGTATAAATAAAAAACACAGGATTATACCGGGTTTTAAAAAACCTGTTGACGGCGTCCCCGTCGATATAAGTGTCGAGGAATTTAAAAAAGCCCGCGACGCCATGTGGGACAATCCCGAATGGATTAACCAGTTTCTTGTCGTCAACGGCGGGGAGTTCAGCGAAGCGGAACGGGAGATAATCGCCGGGTGGCGCAGGTATTTTATCAAGGGAAGGTTTATCGTAATAAAGCACCTGACCGGGTATTCGGTCCTCATGTCAACCGATAATGAGCCTTATTCTCTCTACGGAGTCTGCGGAATATCCGACAACATACAGGATTCATTCCCTTATTCCGTGCCTTTTGTCGCCGAGCTTGTCTTATTGCCCTTCGGGGATAAAATCATTTACGACAGTATAGCCAATGTCTTCAACGTTTCGCTCGGTCCGGGTATTAAGGCAACTATAAAAGAATCGTATGATCAGATAAAAACGGAACACGGCATTTACGAAAAGCTGGACGGCACTCCGCCGAAACCGAAGAAGAAACCCAAAGCCAAACCGAAACCGGTGCCCGCCGCGGAAGCGCTGCCCCCGGGGGTGAAGGTGCCAAAGAAGATGGCGGCAAAATATAACGAGGTCGCCTCAATCATATCGCAGTTCGCCCGGGAAAAGCTTGATGACGAATACAATCAAATCGCGCTCAACGCCCTGGCGAAGCTCTGCCGCCGCCGTCCCTCGCCCCTTGAAAAGGGCAGGGCACGGACCTGGGCATGCGGCATTGTTTACGCAATCTGCTCTGTGAATTTTATCTTTGACAAGACCCAGCCGTATCATATGAAGTCGACCGAACTGGCCGGATGGTTCGGCCTGGCCCAAAGCACGGCATCCGGCAAGGGGTCCGAGATCAAAAAGCTGCTGGATATATCGTATGCTAATCCCGACTTTTTATTAAAAAGACTGATTGAAGACAATCCGTTGATATGGTTTGTGCAGATCGGCGATTTTGTTCAGGACATCCGCACAATGCCCCGGGAGTTACAGGAGATTGCATTCCGCAAGGGGATAATACCCTATATCCCGGACGACAAAAAACAGACATAATCGATATAAATAACATATGCCGGGCAGGTTCGCTATACCATGCCCGGCGATATTGTCTTCAGAACTCAACGAAAAAAGTAAAAATAATTCCCAACCTTTCATTTCTTTATTAGACTGTATTGTTGAAAGGGGCGAAAAACTATGGATTTTGATTTTTTAACCGCGCATATATCGGACATTTACGGTTACGCGGTCAATCGCACCGCCGATACGAACGAAGCCGAGGATTTGGCGCAGGAAATTTTGGCTGAGGTGATTGATTCATTGAAACGCAATCCGGGTGTATCGGACCGTGAACGGTATATGTGGAAAATTGCGCACAATGTTTACGCGGACCATGTGCGGCGCTGTCAAAAATCAAAGAATCAAACAGAAATCACCCTTTTGTCAAACATTCTGCCCTCCTCGGAACCGGCGCCCGGTGACGGTGTTATAGAAGAGGAAGAGATCGGTTTGTTGAAAAGGGAAATAGCCCGCTTATCGGAAATCCGCCGTAAGATTGTAGTGATGCACTATTTCGAGGGAAAACCGCTGAGGGAAATCGCCGGTCTGTTGAACATCCCCGTCGGTACGGTAAAATGGCATCTGAACGGTTCACGCGGCGAGATTGGGAAAGGAATGAATATGATGAGAATGACAGGCAATCTGGGCATGAGCCCCATCCGGTTTAAAAACATCAGCTACAGCGGCAATGAGGGCAGCTGCGGATCACCCCAAACGCTGCTCAGTACCGCTATCCGGCAAAATATTTTATATGCCGCCTATCAAAAAGCTCAGTCTGTCAACGACATCGCCGACGAGATGGGCGTATCACCGCCGTACATCCGCGATGAAATTGAATTTTTAACAGACTACAACTTCATTAATGAAGTTGAAACGGGCAGATATCAGACAAATATCGTAATCCTAAAGGATGAAGACGGTGAAACGCTGCTGGACAGAATGCATAAAGAAGCAGTGGATACGGCTGAAAACATTTGTATCCGGTTAATGACCGCTTATGAGGCAGCGGAGGACGATATCATCAACAGCGGCATTTATATACCGAACGATGATACCGGAACCCTGAGGTGGACGGCTTTTGTGCAGTCGGCAACAGAGTCGCTGGCGTTTATCCGGTTCAATAACGGCAATCTGCCTCCGCACGGGGACGGACATTATATAACGATGGCGCATCTTGACAGCGGCTTAAACGCTCAGAGTCGGAACGCGCAGGAAAGCCCTGCTTTATATTATCTGAATGGTCCGATGATCAATTGGCATACCGTTAAATACGGCATGTGGCGTGTGGATCACAACTGGGTCAAACGTGAACCGCTGCGGGAATACGGCCGCAAAGAGATCGGGCTTACCGGCGAATTCAGAGAGGGAAGACTGCCCCATGCGCCGGAAAATGCCGAAGCTTATCGATATCTGCTGGAGAACAGTCTGATTCTGAAAGATAAAGATAATGACGCATTCACACTGAATGTTGTGTTTGCCGATAATGCCGATATCTATAAACGGTACAAATCGGCGCTGCCGAATTTAAGTCAGATATGCGAACCGCAAATATCGGTTTTAACTGCCGCTGTGGAAAAAATGCTGACGGCAACACATCCGAAACATATTGACACTCAACTGCGAATGGTCGCGCATATTATGAGTACCTATACCGTCAGCCCGTTGATTTTGCGTTACGCGGCGGAAACCGGATTTTTACCGCCGCTGTCCGACAAAACCGAAAAAACCGCGGGCATTTTAATCGGCGAATTCGGAGCGGCGTTTGCCTGAATCGATATAAATAACATATGCCGGGCAGGTTCGCTATACTATGCCCGGCGTTTTCTTTTTTGCGTTCATGTCAAAATGCAGACGTCCGTCTTTTTCGCCGATATACGGCTCAATGTCCCGGATATGCGCGTATTCGGGTAGGCGGCTCAGGCAGCTGCGCAGCGAACAGATGAGCGCCGGGTGAACGGCTTTGTCGTGCTCGCTGTTCATCACCGCGCTTTTGCCGGTCAGCCAGGGCAGCATGTTGGGTTTATATTTCAGAATTTCCGGTTCGGCAAGGGAGAACGGAATCTCGGACAGGCACAGCCAAAAATACCACTGCGCGTGCCACGGGCGCTTCTTTTCCCCCGCGTGGGCGTTGTAGTTGTCAATGCGGCTCCGAATCCAGTCGGTATCCTCCGGCGCGGCGACCGCCAGAAAGCGCAGTACAACCAGCGAGGTGTCAAAACATTCGCCCACGCCGTCGTCCGCGTAACCGAAGCAGGTGGTTTTCAGCCGCCCGAAGGTCCTTTGTACCATATCACCCACGATTTGATTGCCGGGGGCGAGCAGACACAGCAGGCGGATAATCTCCAGCTCGTA
>JAQVWU010000422.1 GCA_028709565.1 Eubacteriales bacterium | reverse complement strand
AACTGGTCCGCGCCGTCGATGACGCGATTTAAAACACGCAAAAAAAAGGAGCCGAAGCCCCTTTGATGTGTGTTATTCCGGCGATAAGTCGGTTGGGTCGGCGCCGTTGGATGTATTCTCCTGCGCTATGTTGAGCATTTTAACCGACGATTCAATCAGCGCGTCCAGCGCCGCCTCGTCGTATGTAAGATTATGCTGATACAGAAATCTCAACACATAGTTTTTCTTCTCGGTTCCTCTTGAGGGTCCTTTGAACTTCTGTTCGGCGGCGGCAACCGCGACCCGCACCCATGTCTGTATTTTTTTGCATTGTGATACCGAGGTATGCGCGCGGATGAGCGGCAGAAGCACCGCCGTTATTATCACGCCCAGCAGCGCTATCAGCGCGTTTATTATCGCCGTTATATCTATTTGTATTATAATTCACAATCCTTTCTGTCCGGATGGCTGTAGTTGTTGCTGCATTAATATTATATTATATTATATTAATATGACAGGAATAATGACAGTATTCCGGACAGAAAAGATTACGCTCTAAAAGACTTTCAGGCTGTCCCTGACTGCAGTTTCCTCGTCCAGGACCACATAACCGCCCGAATAGGTGAAGGGGATGTTTTTACCGTCGGCGCTCACACTGTCGATCTGACGGGTAAACGGAAGGCCCAGTTTTTTTATTTTCAGCACTCCGCCCGCAAGCTCAATCAGGGCGGAGTGGGCGGAGCAGTTGATCTTAACGCTGCCCCAGCCGCTGTCAACGCTCCAGAAACAACTGAAATCGTCACGGTTTATCTTTGGGTCAAAGGCGACGGAGGGTTCGGTCATATCAAACCGGAAGCCCGACAGAAGCGGTATCATTGAGAAGGACGCCATGGAGCGGGCGTAGTTGGAACCCCACTCAATCTCATTCCACGGATTGCGTTTTTTGCCGTTGTAGCGGTCGCGGATTGCCCTGACGATGTTTACCCCTTCTTCTATCATATTGTTGCTCATCATCAGGGCAGCCAGCTGATATTCAAAGCCGTGCATGGATTCCTGGGCATAGGGTATGGGTATGGAGGGCAGACGAACATGCTCCGGATAGGCGCACATGATGGCGGCGGCCTCGTCGTTGAGGGCGTATATGCGAAAGGAGTTATAGTGTTCCCGCATTGAGGGCTTGAAGTTGTATTTGTACAGACTGCGCAGCGCCTTTTTGACCTTTTCACCGTCAAATATGGAGCCCAGTCCGCAGATGTCGGCATGCCACTGGGCGCAGAGCTGGTCGATTTCACAACCTTCGCCGATCTGGTATTTGATTTCCCCGGTCTCCTCATTCCAGTAGGCGTCTGTCGTATCGCCGTAGGGTTCTATGACCCCTTTATCTTCGAGATCGATTTTCTGCATGAAATACTCTCCGTTCCACAGATTGGCATTGCTCCATCTGCGTCCGCGGGAAAACAGCTTCATATAATAATCGGCCGAGTCGCTCTCACCCAGGGCGTAGGCCATTTCCGCTCCGGCTTTGAGGGCTGCCAGATAGAACCCCTCCAGCCAGGAAGAGGGACCGAACAATTCCATATCCAGGGTGTGGTGCTGACGTCCCTCCAGAACACCGTCACGGTTGAGGTCCCATTTATCGTAATTCTTATCGCTCCAGGCGTATTCGAGGGATTTTTTACAGCTCTGCCAAACGCCGCGGAGCCATTCGGTGTCACCGCTCAATTTCCACTCCCGATAGGTCTTGATTACCCCGCCCATCTGGCCGTCCACGCAGGCGCGGAAGCTGTTTCTCTCCCGCCCCAGGGGAAGGGCAAGCCTGAAGGACATCTTGCCGTTTTCATCCTGATTGTACCTGAAATCGGTCTCCCGCAGCCCGCGTTCCAGCTTCGCAAACAAAAAGGGCATGGCATAGGCGTAGTTCCAGACATGGGTGCATGTCCCCTCGCAGGAGCCGGTATTTTCACCTACCCCCTCCCAGCCGTATACCTCGCCCCCTTCAAGGCGGAGCACGGTGGGGCTTTTGAGCACCGATGTCGCCGAAGCCAGCGCCTCGACAACCTCATCGGGCAGGGTTGACGACCACAGTATTTCTTTATATTTGAAGGTTTCGCTCCGCAGCCGGCTGAAATTTTTCATGGCATAGCGCGACGAAGCAAGCGAATCCTCAAAAACGGTGGCATAATAGTTTTTCCATGTCACGTCTGTTTCAAGGCCTTCGGCGTTTTTCCGTTTATACGGACTCCAGTAGTTATGGCAGTTGGGCCTGTTCCATGCAATGACAAACCTGAAGATGACCCGCTCCCCCGGACGGGCGCGGCGCCTGAGGCACAGGGTTCCGTGGTCGCCCCTTCCGGCGGTATCGTAACGGCGGTCGGAGAAACGTTCGTTATCTTTAAAATTGCACCAGTAGGTCTCCAGATGGTCGAACCATCCGCCTCTGTACCAGTATTGCTGATATGAAAGCTCAGCGCCCGACGTATCTGCGGACAGGGTCATGTCGCCGAATTCGGTGCTGTCCGGTTTATGTATATTCTGTGTCATATGCAGGGCGCAGATGTCGCCACCGGTCACAAATGTGTTGACCGAACCGTCATAGGGATTGCATAATGTCATCGCAGCCGAATAGTCCAGCGCCGCGTCGGTGTCGTTCTCAATTGCCACTTCGAAAAAGGCTGCCGGTATGCCCGAATCGAAATCATTGAGCGGGATAAAGGGATTGAAAGCGGTGAGGGAAGGGGAGCCCG
>JAQVWU010000055.1 GCA_028709565.1 Eubacteriales bacterium | reverse complement strand
CGTGTATGGTTGGATTTTTCACTTGACTAATACAACAGGCTTAGTTCAATGTTTATGGTATAATTTGCGCCGACTGTCCGGTGCTTATCTGTAAACTTTTTTGGGACATTTTCAAAAATGCTTGACATAAATAAATTTAAATAAAATCAAACAAAAAAATGAACACTAATTTCCGTCTGACGATTAACGATTTTTTCGATTGTTTGTTGTTTATGTTTTTTTGGATTTTACCGCGGTAACGGTATTGCATAATAACGAGGTTATGGTCATAGGACCTACCCCGCCCGGTACAGGTGTTATGTGTGACGCTACCTGTGAAACGGAATCGAAATCGACATCGCCGACAAGCTTTCCTTCGGCACTGCGGTTCATACCTACATCAATTACAACTGCGCCCGGTTTAACCATATCCCCCGTAATAAACTCCGCTTTTCCGATGGCAACCACCAAAACATCGGCACGGCGGCAAACTTCAGCCAGGTTCTTCGTTTTAGAGTGGCATATAGTAACGGTGCCGTTTGAAGCGAGCAGCAGCATCGCCATGGGCTTGCCGACAATATTACTGCGTCCCACCACAACACATTCAAGACCAGCAACGTCAATTCCGGTATGTTTGAGTAAAGACATAACACCCGCCGGGGTACAGGGCATAAAGTTCGGCTTGCCAATCATAATTTTACCGACATTTTCCGCATGAAATGCGTCGACATCCTTATCGGGACTGATATTGGCTATAACAAGTTCTTCGTTAAGGTGCGCGGGAAGTGGAAGCTGAACAAGAATACCGTGTATTCGTTCGTTTGAGTTTAAATTTTTTATCAATAAAATCAATTCTTTGTCTGTTGTTTCGGCAGGCAGCATGTGTATTTCGGAATACATTCCTACTTCCGAACACGCTTTTTGTTTATTCCGTACATATACCTTTGAAGCGGCATTATCACCGACCATAACAACCGCAAGGCCGGGCGTTGCTACCATCGTTTTTATTTCCGCTTTTAAATCCGCACGGATTAAGGCAGAAATTGCTTTACCGTCAATTAATTTGGCTGTCATCTTTTCCCTCACATTCCGAATCCTGTTTTGCTTGCTTGTCATCACTGCGGTTATTGCTTACCTGTTTATCATTGTTTGAGTTGTCCGAGTTGTCCGAGTTTTTTATAGTATCGCTGTTCGCATTGTTTGCGGTTTCACTTGCGATTAAATGTTTTTTTACGCGTAAATCAAACACAGCGAGGAGTATGAGTCCTATTATTACCGAGAGGAAGGCAATCAGCTGCGATATGCGTATGATATTACCAATCATTAAACTGTCGGTACGAAGTCCCTCAATAAACATGCGTCCGAATCCATACCAGACGATATACATCAGAAAAATCTGACCGTCGTATTTTTTCTTTTTGTAATAAAGATTTATTAAAACAAAACCTATCGCATTCCAAATTGATTCATATAAAAATGTTGGATGCACATAAATCGGTGTGGTGTATGTGAACTTACCGATTTTATGAATCCCCATTCTCCAGGGCAGGGTGGTTTGGGTGCCGAACGCTTCGGCGTTGACGAAATTACCCCACCGTCCTATTACCTGACCGAGCATAACTCCCGGGGCTATCATATCATAAATTTTTGCGGTTTTTAGTTTTTTGATTTTTGATACGATTAAAACAGCTAATGCTCCGCCGATTATTCCGCCGTAAATCGCAATGCCGCCGTTCCAAATGGCAATCACCTCAAGAAAGGTATCATAATGGTCCAGATTCATTACCACATAATAAAGACGGGCGCCCAGCATAGCTGAAATTATAGTGTATATAGCGATATCCAATATATCGTCGCTCTTGATATCTTCGTGCTTGGAGCGATACATAACATATAGAAAACCGGCTATGATACCGAGGGTTACAATTATTCCGTACCATACTATGTTTCTGCCGAATAACGGAAACGCAACGGTGTTTATAGAAAATTCATCAATGCCGAGACCCGGAAAGGACAAGATATTAACTGTGTCTTTCATAAATACCCCCGAGGCTTAATCAAGAGGAAATATTGTAGCAAGCGAAAAACATTCCTCACGATACATACCGTGCAGCGTTTCATTGACATCGTTGTAAGTAACCGCGCTGATTATATCGGCAAAATCAAGCATGTCACCGTCATCAAAAATAAAATTCAAAAAGCTGTTTGCTATTGTATCGGTGCTGTCAAAACCTTTAATAAAAGCAGCATAGGAAACACGCTTACAGCGTTCAAAATCTTCCGCGCTCAGTCCTTTTTCCAGGCATGACGCTATATATTTCTTAAAACGCGTATATACTTCAGACGGGTTATCCGATTCACCGGATACCGAAACGAAGGAAAAACTCTTGTTATGCTCCGACCAATATCCGAATGATTCCGATATTAATCCGTCAGAGTAAAGCTCATTATAAAATTCACCGGCCCGACCGAATAACATATCGTCAAGTATGGAGATTACGGCATTTTTCTTCATGCGTTCACGGGGGTCCGGCGAAATATCCGTATCCTTGATTCCGATATTAAAAAGGGGTTTTGCGACCTGCATTTTTCGGGTGACGTAAGGTTTTACGACCTCGCGTTTTTCAGGCTCATAAATCGATTGAACATCAAAATCGGGCTGGGCTTTCAGTATACGGTCAGCCGTTTCCAGCGTTTTGTCAACAGAGACATCGCCGCAAACACAGAGAGCCATATTATGGAGGTTATAAAAAGCGTTATAACACTTATATAATATATCGGAGGTTATCTTCGATATTGAGTTTACCGTACCCGCTATTTCGATTCGTATGGTATGATTCTCATACATTGCCTTTAATAAATCAAAAATAATACAGCGCCCCGGATTGTCCTCACCCATACGGATCTCCTGTGCAATTATTCCTTGTTCTTTTTTAACGGTTTCGGGTGTAAAATACGGGTTTGAAACAAAATCCAAAAGAATCTCGAGGGATTCATAAAACCGTTCGGTACATGAAAAAAGATATGCAGTCATATTGAAAGAGGTATACGCGTTGGCTGAAGCGCCCGTTTTGGCATAACGCAAAAAGGTATCCTCCCCGTTCTCATTTTCAAACATTTTATGCTCAAGAAAATGCGCTATCCCATCGGGTACTACCGTATATTCATCGTCGCCCGCAAGTTTGAACTTATTGTCTATAGACCCGTAACGTGTTCCGAAAAGAGCATACGACGTGGTCAGCGCTTTCGGAAAAACATAGATATCCAGTCCGCTTGAATGCTTTGTATAATAATACTTTTCTCCTAAAAAGTCATTTTCTTTTACTATTATTTTTTCAGTCATCATTTTTATTTTCTCCGCTTTCTTTTAATGTTCCTCTCATGAAATATACAGTGTCAAGCGTAACCTTTTTCGCGGCTTCGACAATATCGTTTTTTGTTACTTTTTCAATCAGGTTTATAGCTTTTTCAGGAGAGATTTCGATGTCCGCGAGCTTTCTGCCTAAAAACCATGAAACCAGGCCAGATGCGCTGTCGGTTATAGAACGGTAACCGTTTATTATCGATTTTTTCGCGGCTTCATATTCATCCTCCGTAAAATCACCGCGGCGTATGTTTTCAAGCTGCAGAAGTATTTCATCCTGCGCAATTTCCTTTTTATCAACCTCAATACCGCTTGCAACAATCATAATACCTTTATGCGCATCGGGAATAGCGTGACAATAATAGCAAAGACTCAGTTTTTCTCTTACATTCATGAATAATTTAGATGACGGAGAACCGCCGAATATTTCACTGAACATTATAAATTTTTCATAATCACCGTCCGATAAAACTGCACCCGAACGAAAACCCAGAGATAACTTCCCCTGTGTTACCGGCTGCTCCTCAGAAACTTCCCGAACCGTATCCGCGTTTCGTATAACCTCTGTATACGGCACAAAGCCTGAAACGTGTCTTATGGGACTAAATGCATTCCGTACCTTTTCCACGAGAAGATTGTTATCATATTTTCCGACAAAATAAATCTCTATTTGAGCGCGGTTTATGATTTCTTTATAAAAATCAAATAACGATTGGGGGGTAATGGCTTCCACATCCTCAACAGTACCGTCTTCGGAGACCGCGAATACCTCGCCCCTGCACATTTCCTCCTGACAGCGCAGGACAGCGTAAGAATTTTTATTGTTTATCTTGGATTTTATCAAATCAATTAAATTCTTTTTTTCGCTTTCTACATAAACGCTGCTGAAGCAGCCGTCTGACAGCGCCGGTGAAAACATTATTTCCGCGATCAGCGACAACGTTTCGCTGACAATGTCGGTACCGTCAAGCACAAAACGGTTATCCAGCATGTGTGCGCTGAAGCCGAATATATGCGTTTCTCCGCGTTTAAAGCAGCGTGTATTTATATGCGTGGAATATAACATATCATATCGGCGGTTCAATGCAGCCATATCGGGATAATTTACCGTGCCCCGCTTTAATACCGCCGGAAGCAGCGCTTTATATGCCGCAGTTTTTTTATCAAGAGCTGTCAGTAAATTGACAGCTATATAGTTTGTCTTAAATTTGTCGGTCTCAATGATGTTTAGCGAGATTCCGTCTGCTATTTTATGCTTTATAACAACCATATAAATCACCTGTCCTTTTATAATATAAATATCAGCATATATATTTTACACCATATGGATTTATTTTGCAACGGTTATTTCGATAAAGTGCTTCCCTCCGTCGAATAAAAATTTATTTTCCGCAATTTTACCGTCAAGCAGAAATTGATTGGTAATCCCCTGTTCTACAGATATGGTAAATTCGCTTTTATGACGTTTTATTATTAACGTAAATTTATCAAATTCAGTACTTAACCGGGGCTTAAGATAAAAGTATTCATTTCTTTCATGATAACCGAGGAGTTCTTCTAATATCACACGGTAAAACCAGGCGGCTGCTCCCGTATACAGACTCCAACCGCCGCGTCCGCGATGTTCCTCATTGGAATAAACATCGCCCGCCAACGCGTAAGGTTCAATGCGATAAACCGATGCGAGGCTGTCATTTTCAACACGGAGGGCTGGATTGATCGACTTGATTAATTCATAAGCGCGTTCATTATCACCCAGTTCGAACAGACTCCATATGACCCATATCGCGGCATGGGTATATTGCCCTCCGTTTTCCCGCACACCGGGTACATATCCGGAAATATATCCGGGATTGCGTTCCGGTAAATCGAATGCCGGAGTAAATAATTTATAAAATTTAAATTCGGTATCATAGAGTAAATTATAAGCGTTTTCCGAAGCATCGGCGGACCGTTCGTTCTTACCGTCGAGTATACACGCGAATGCCTGCGGCAGTGCGTCTATTTTGCATTCATGAGAGTCGGCGGAACCGAGAGGTGAACCGTCATCAAAATAACCTCTGAGATACCAGTTTCCGTCCCATGCGTTTTGTTCAATGTTATGGGCAAGAACGGTTTCTGTATGGCGATAACGTTCGGCGGTGACATGATCTCCCATCGATTCACACAGCGGAATAAAAACGCGTAAAACCATTCTCATAAAATAAGCAAGCCAAACACTTTCACCCTTGCCTTTAATACCGACACGGCTGAATCCGTCATTCCAATCGCAGCTTCCGATTAACGGAAGACCGTGTGCCCCGTATCTCATACTGCGGTCAATCGCGCGAAGACAATGATGATACAGACTTTCTCTCACTTCAGATTTTTCGGGATATTCATAGCGTTCCGATTCGTTATACGCAAGGGGAGCGGACACCACATAGGGCACCAATACACTCAATACAGAGTCATCCCCGGTACGGAGAATATATTCGGCGGTTACATACGGCAGCCACAGCAGATCGTCAGAACAACGGGTACGCACTCCGTGCGGTTTCTTACCGCCATGCCACCAGTGCATAACATCACCCTCGGTATATTGCCGCGAGGCGCAGCGTATTAAATGAACGCGTACCATGGATGGCGCAAAATAAAGAGCACATAAACAGTCTTGCAGCTGGTCGCGAAAACCATATGCTCCGCCCGACTGATAAAAACCGCAGCGAGCCAGTATACGGCAAAAAACAGCCTGATATGGCAGATAAAAGTTCATCATTTCATTGAGGGCATCGGATTCCGTGCGGATTTCTATGCCGCCCAGAAACTGCTTTATCCATTGACCGTATGCATCAAGCTCCCTTTCAATATCCTCTTTTGTTCTGAATTTAGCCGATATATGATTTTTTAATAATTCATTGACCGCCGCTCCTATTATATAAGAACCTTTTTCCGGTTCACTCAAGAACAACATTGCGCCGGTTTCGGAATTGTCGGGAGTTACCTCAATTCTGATTATATTCAGGTTGTCGGATTCCGCTGTAATCAGTTTTGCCGGTAATT
The DNA here is from genome assembly GCA_028709565.1 of Eubacteriales bacterium. Taxonomy (GTDB): domain Bacteria; phylum Bacillota; class Clostridia; order Oscillospirales; family CAG-272; genus JAQVWU01. The sequence continues at coordinate 4,904 of JAQVWU010000055.1, read as the reverse complement.
TCCGGTCGACTCCGACCCGGATTTTATAATTATAACCGTCTATATTGCCCGTATAAACCACTGAATCACGTTTATATTCAACACGGTATGAAACCGCGCATAAATCATATTCCGCTCCGTTAATTGACGCAATAATGCGCTCACCGCTGTTTCCCAGCAATATGTCGTTATTATCCGGCGTCAGCCGGCTTTGCTTTGAATTGGATAACCAGGTATAACCCAGTGAGTTCTGAGTAATAACCGTTCCAAAATACCGGTTGCAATATATATATGACCAGGGAACACGCTGATTGCCCTTTATTATGGTAAAACCGCCGGTGTTAAAATACGATTTTTGCGTAATGGGATTTTGTATGTGTTTTACCGGTGAAGAGTGATAGGTTATTATCTCCCGTGACGTCATATATTCGTGGTATATGCATGTGAAGACCGTCGAATCGTTTGGTTCATAATAAAAACGAGACAAACGCATGAAAAGGTCGCGTTCACCGTTGAAAACATGAATACCGCCTTTGGCGTCAATCAGCAGTTCGCCACCGCACGCATATATTAGATCGATTAAAGTATTTAAACGCGGAGAACCGTATTTTACTGTTTCCGTACATAAAAAGATCAGGTCGTAACGTATGCCGCAAACCGCGTGATATCGGTGTGTTCTTATAAAATTTTCAAGTAAAAGACGTATATTATCATATATTTCTATACTGTTTTTGAAACATTCCGCAGACAAATAAAGTGTGATCAGAGGCAGATCGCCGGACACACCATATTGCCATAAATTCTCAATGGAAGGCTGCGGAATAACCGCGGACGGATTTAAGTCATAGCAGATACATGAAAGAACAAGTTCGGCATATTTGATTTCATTGCCTGTAAGTCCGGCTACAGCCAGCCTGCTTTTAACGACATCCGAAACGCTGCGCCTGAAGATCGTCGTAAAATTACCTGACGATTTATGGCGTAAAGCGCGTGCTTTTTTTATTATAGCCGACGCTTCGGTACGACTGTGGGCAAATGACAACAAAAAGTCGCATTGGTATTTACCGTGACGTGATACGGAACTTTTTTTAATGGCGCATACCGGAATAATGCAGGCACCGGTATTACAGGATAAATGCTGCCCGCAGACCGCTTCTATATCGTCGGCAGAATAATTCAATTTCAACAAATTATCACGCCGGGTTTCAAATTCAACACCTCCGCTGGCCGTTTCCAAAGATACGGCCAGAAAGCTCATACGTTCTTTTTCCAGTCTGGTGCGTCGCCGATAAAACAGGATGTTTTCATGGGAATCGAATTCGCAATCAATTGAAAGATCGGAAAAAACCGGATGAGCCTTATAGTCGGAAAATCGCATAAGCACCGGCTCAAAGTATAACATAGGGCAAATTTCGGAAAAAGAACCTTCTACGTTAAGACTTATATTTATACAGCTTAACGATCCGTGGACCGTAAACACCGCGTCTGCGGTTATATACTCTGTTGATTTTGAGTATTTTATATAATCATTTGAGTATGAAAAGCGTTGTCCCGAAATGTTTTGTATATTGCCGTCAACCGAAAAGCAAAGTCTCAGACTTTTTTTATTATCATGTTTATTAAAACACGGGTATGTTACCGCGGTAAAACCGTCAGAGATGAAAATATCTCCGTTTGACGACGCGGTCAGTTTGTGTTTGTTGTTGGAAATTACAGCTATTATGGGTGATAACAGGTTAAATTCTGTGCTTGCCGGCTGGAAAGTCCGTATCTGCCGTATTTTTGTTTTGTCCAGAACCGGAGCCCTGCTCTTTTTAACAGGCGCGTTTAGAGGCACACGCTCCTCCAGTAATTCCGCGGCGCATGCCATATAGGGATTAAGCATAAACCGGCTGCGCATAATACCGTCGAAACATACATTGGCAGCTGCAATAATACTCATGCCGACATGATGCGCCATATAACTTCGGATTTGAGCATGACCGTGACCCACTCGTGAAGGTGTATAGTCAACAGCTTCGTAAAATCCGTACTTTCCGTATAAACCAACGGCTTCCAATCTCCGTAGATTTGACATCGAAGCGTTAACCGAAACCGCCATTGATAAAAACGATGAATAAGGTGAAATCACACGGTCGTTTTCCAATCCTCGCCTAAGTCCCAACCGGGCTGCTCCGAATGCTTTATATTGATAATTCATTTCACTGTCGAACGCATAATAACCGCTTTCCGAACGCCCCCACATTCCTTTTACTGTCAGTGAACGTTGGATGCGCAGAGCGAACTTAAGCGCTTCCCATGATAATGATCCGTGTTTGACGGGAAGCAGCAATGCCGGCATAAAATACTCAAACATAGTACCCGACCAGGAGGCAAGACCTATATAACCGTCAGCGGAAATCAAAGGTCTGCGAAGCCTGCGCCACATCTCTTTCGGATAGGGTATAGAGCCTGTTGCGGCGGCATAATAACATGCCGTCCGCACTTCACTCATAAAAAGGTCATAATGAACATCGCCGCATGAATCCTCAAGGGCATTATACCCTATATAAAACATATTTTTTGTTTTATTATATAACGGTTCGAAATTTACCGCTGAGATAAAATCTTCGATAAACGTGATAATATCATTAAAATCACGAGTCGAATTCTTATGATTTTTTAATCCTTCCGCCAATGCGACAAGGAATGTTATTAAATTTCCGCTGTCAACCGTTGATATATACGGCGTTCCCAGTACTTCAAGCGTTCTGGTGTCATACCAGTTATATAAATGACCGTTCCATTTTGTCATACGTTCAAGTGTATTACACGTGTTTTTAAGGCGTCTGTATAATTCGTCATCGTTTATGATATCGAAATCACGGACAGCAAGACATGACAGCATATATAACCCTATATTTGTAGGTGATGTACGGTGCGCAACAGTTTCGGCAGGCGAAATCTGGAAATTATCGGGAGGCAAATAATTATCATCGGGTAAAACCAGTTCATCAAAGTAACGCCACATATCTTTTGACCAGCTCAACAGCCGGTCTGTTTGATGTGTGGTTGCTTTTAATTTCGGCTGCCTGAAAGCACAACCCAGGTAATAAGAAATAAACGGCATAAAAGTCCATAAAAGACCCAATGTTTTGTATAGCGGGTATGGTATAAAGATCAGAAAAATTAATCCCGCGATTACCGAAGGCAGCATTTTTACTATATAATAAATCGGTCCTCCGCGTTTAAGACTGTCGCTTTCCGACGCCGTAACCCATTCAAGCATATGTTTACGGGATACCTTGATTCTGTAAAATGAACGCGCGACAGCGTCAACGCTTATTTGAGCCAGATGGAAGAGTGATGATATATTAAACAGCATGTTAAAAAACGAATGCCAGACAGAGGGTATCAGACGTGAAAAAAACCGCCTCGATATAAATCTGACAGACGTGATAAGTGTTATGAAAAAGGGAAGCGTTATATATGCCAAAGCCGCGATTGCTATAATATTTGCGATTTTCTGCGGATAAAATGCCGCAAAAAACAAAGCCGACAATGCCGATACGGGAACCAGTATGCGGCGCAGGTTGTCATATAATTTATATTTTGACAGGTTATTCAATGGTTTTTTCGCAAAGACAAGGGCCTGTATATCACCTCTGATCCAGCGGTGCAGTCTGTCAAAAAACGAAGCCGGGTTTTTCGGATAAGAATCGCAAAGAGCGATCTCACCGAGGTAGCGGGCACGCAAATAAGAGCCTTCAAGCAAATCATGAGACAGCACACAGCCTTCCGGAAAAGCGTTGTCAATCAATTCGCTGAAGATGTCAACGTCAAATATTCCTTTACCGCAAAATATACCTTCATCGAACACGCTTTGATAAACATCGAATATCGCGGATGAATATATGTCAATGCCGCCGCCGCCTGTCTGCATCAATGTGAAGGGTGTCGCACAGGAAGCGTCAAGTGAAATGTCCATCCGCGGCTGCATTATGGCATGTCCCCTGACAACAATTCCCCCGGTGATTATGGGTTTATTCTGCGGGTGCAGCATTGCCCCCACCATTTCGCTGACTGTATCGAGGCCCAGATTGGTGTCCGAATCAAGGGTAAAAACATATTTTATATTATGAATAAAATCAATATCTCCGATAAAAGTTGCAATGGACGTATCATTGTTTTTGATTTTTCTGACAAGCTCAATAACCGCGCCTCTTTTACGTTCCCATCCCATATAACGACGTTCGGTTTTGTTCATAACACGGCTGCGAACAAACAGATAAAAACAACCGTTGTATTTTTTGTTTAACAAATCAATCCGCTCTTTTGCGTATGATAATATCTGCGCGTCCTCGTTTGTTGTTTCTTCACTGCTGTCGCGCAGGTCACCCAATATGCCGAAACCAACATTTCCGTTGAGACAGGCGCCTTGATTAGCCAAGAAATATCGTTCCAAACGATCAAAAATATCACCGTCGCGTTTTTCACCGAACAACAATGTGGTTATAACTACAAGCGTTTTTGCATGCGACGGCACGGAAGTCAATTTTAATTTATGACAATTGGTTGACGGTATACAAATTCTGTATATAAAGTCGGTCAATTGTTTGGAAAACTCTGAAATGGGCAATAAACAAAAAGAGGCGGCAATTGAAAAACCCGTCCACATGAAAACCATTGTGAAGATAAAAGCAGTCAGCGTGTATACAATCGGAAAATACAGCTTTTTGGCCGTGTCATGACGGGGAAGGTCTGCGGCGTTTTTATACATTCGCCTGGCTGCTTCAGTCTGTGATAGTTTATGCTTTTTTGCGTAACGGGCGATGTTGTTTCTGTAAATGCGCTTTGTCGGCTCGTCACTGTCCGCGAAAGCGCTGTCCTCATCATCCAGCAAAAGCTGTTCTATATATGAAACACGCTCGAACATTGACATAAAG
>JAQVWU010000421.1 GCA_028709565.1 Eubacteriales bacterium | reverse complement strand
GGCTGATCGCAAACACAAACAAAACAATTCGGTTTCCGGAGCCGATATCGAAAGTTTTGAGCTTGAGAGCGATATTGCGGTTGAAAATGAATATGTGCAGAATGAGGAATTATCCCTGCTCCGAAGGGAGCTGGCATTTATCTCGTCTGACTATCGCGACATCGTGGTTGCCTATTATTTTGACGATCTAAGTGTGAAGGATATTGCGAATACGCTCAGCCTGACCGAAGGAACGGTAAAAATACGGCTGTTCCGGGCGCGGAATATTCTGAAAGAAGGTATAAAAATGGCAAGAGAATTCGGGACAAAAAGCTATAAACCGGAGCAGGTGTCCTTTGTCAACAGCTGCTCGTCCTTCGGTGATAACGGTCAGCCGTGGACGATACTTACTCATTCGCTTTATAAAAACATATTCCTTGAAGTATATGACAATCCCGAAACGGCGGCGGAGGTTTCGCTGGCCCTCGGTATCGCGCTGCCATATATGGAAGACGAGCTGAAGTTCCTCACCGAGCAGACCTTTCTCATGAAAGAAGGCGACAAATACAAAACCTCATTCCCGATTATCAGCGCTGAAGCGCAAAGACTGATGTATGAAAAAAACATAAGTGTTACCGCCGGGATAACTTCCCTGCTGGAAACTCTCATCGATAAATTCAGCGAAGCCTGTCGGGAAAGCGGCTCTGCTTATTACGGTGATTATCAAGATTATGAGGACGCGAAATGGACGCTGCTCATGCGGACATTCGACTGGCTTTCAAGTGACGCTTGCGACGGAGACGGCAGCACGAAAAGAGAGTATACGGTCCGTCCCGATAACGGCAGATGGGACATTGTAGGTTATCAGGACGCAAAGCTTCCGGAACCTTTATTTATCGGTTTGCACGGAGTTTTTAATGAGAGACCTGACAAACCGGCTGTTCACTTCCAGCAGTTTAAGTATAACTATGAAAATATTGAATCAAAAACACCGAATTTTTTGTCTCACGATGAAGCGTTAACGCTGAAGATGGTCGCTGAAGGCAAATGGGAGGCGTGTGAAAAGCTGTATATTGACAACCTTTTGAAATACGGTTATATCCGCAATAACGGCGACGGATTTGTTCCGACAATATTGGTGTTTAGCGGTTACAGCACCGATAAATACACGAAAAAATTCACGGAAGCGCAAAAGTCGGAAATAATCGAACTCGCGCACAAAATCAAAAAGATTTTCGCAGATGTGGAATCATATTCCACCGATATAGTCGCAAAAGATATTCCTCAGTTTGTGGGCGCCGGCAAGATGTACAGTACATACAGCACTTTTGAACGCGGATATGTACTTGAGCAGGCTCTGCGTGACGGTTGGATTAAGTATGACGAAACTACAAGCAATGTTATCGGCGCGTATTTGTATATCTGATTTTAAAAATTATGAGATTGTCATCGAAAACTGCGCCGATGAAGAGCTTCGCAGTATGGCGATTTGGGGTATGGTACTTGATCTGATCCGCTGCATGAGCGGGAGGATTTCAAGGCGCTTTTGAAGCTATAAACCAAAACTCCCGTGCAACGGTAAAAGCACGGGAGTTTTTTTAACCTAAAACGGGATTAGATGACATTACCCCTCTTAACGTCCCTTATTAAATCTTATTTCATCATAAACACAGAGATCGTAATACCCTATTTTATGGTACATACCGCAGGAGACGGGGTTTTCGGCGTCGGCGAACAGAAAGCAGAATTTATTGCCCCGCTCGAGCAGAATCCGTGACAGTTCCGCCGTTACGGAGGAGGCGTATCCCCTGCTCCGGTAATGAGGCGGTGTATATACACCGTTAATACCCCCGCCGTTTTGGGTATTGCGGGTGGTGCATGCCTGCGATACGGGATTGCCGTCCTCCCAGATAAAATGGGTATCTTTCCCTGTCCGCCTTTTTATTTTGCTGACATTCGTCACAATATCATAAACCTCAACCCCGCATTCCTCCTGAAAGGAACGCTCCCAGTAGGGTACAAAAAACAGGTCGTCCTCGCGCAGCGGGCGGCAGAAACCCGGCGCCCTTTCGATATTGTTTAACCTGTCCAGCCGCATGATATTCATGGATATATGCCGCACAAACTCCGCTCCGGCATACAACCCGGCGAAACGGTACGCGAGCCCCTGTTCCGCCAATACACCGGGCAGGTCGACAGACATGCCTTTGAGTTCGCGGCACAGCAGTCTCAGCGCCGCTTCGTTCGGTTTGTTGCCTGTTTCATACAGGACGATGTTGAAGGGCGGCGTTCTGGCAGCGGTCAGCACAACCCCGCCAGCGTCGTCCCTGACGGTGGCCATTAACCAGTCCGATGTGTCGTAGCCGTGTTCGTTTCGTATAAAACTGATGGGCAGATTGTTCTGCGCTTCGTTTTCCAGCAGAATTTCCAGGGTGTCTGCGCCGAAAGATGCCGTGTTATCATAGCTTGTTAATTTCATTTTACACATCGCTCCCCGTTTTGATTTATCTTAATCCCGATTTTACCATAAAGTTTTCACTGATGCAAGACCAAACGGGCTTATACAAGTGAAAAAGTGAAGAACAACTCTATACTCCCCTATATATTATATATTATTAATGATTTTTCATAAAATGATATATATATTATTTTTCACTTTTTCACTTTTTGCCCGGCTTTTTGGGTATCAGGGTTAATATCTGTCACAGAGATTGTATTCTTTTACCGTTTCCGGTGTCGGCATAATTGA
>JAQVWU010000420.1 GCA_028709565.1 Eubacteriales bacterium | reverse complement strand
TTGTAATCACACAATAGGATGTCGGCGTCACCCCCTCGTTTTATTTCTCCGTTCTTGCTCAGATTCAGCAGTTTTGCGGGATTCAGCGAGGCATAACGGAAGATATCGGTCAGCGAGCAGCCGGTATGTACCATCATATTGCGGCATGCCACATCCAGGGTCAGCTTTGAACCCGCGATTTCACCGGCGTCATCGAAATTAATATCGGTTACGCCGTCGTAACCCGCAGGTATCGGGCCGTCGAAAACGCAGGTATCGGATATCAGGATTAGCTTATCCTTTCCCTTAATCTTCGCCACGAGTCTGAGCATATAGGGTGTCACATGTATCCCGTGGGAATCGGCAATGAGCTCAGCGTAGATATCGTCATTGTAATTTACCGTCTCGTCAACACATACGCCGCGGCACTCGGGATATTTGGGCAGGTCGCCGGTCGCGTTTGTATGATGCGTTGCCAGTTTCAGTCCCAGCGGGATGAGGGCTTCCGTCTCTTCGGGAGAGGCTTCGCTGTGGGCTACCGACAGCACAATGGAGGGAATGGCCTTTTTTACATCGGCGGCAAAGGTTTCGATGCCTTTGCGTTCGGGCGCCAGCGCCCAGACGCGGGCGGTGTTTTTTACGCGGCTGATTATTTCCTCGTAATCGGCGCGGTCGATTCGGCCCTGCCAGGGATTGTTTTCCCGGTCGGCTCCGTATTTCGGATTCAGATACGGTCCTTCCATATAATAACCGGCAAAATTAGGGCATTTTCCGTCCGCGACATCACGGTCGATGGCGTCAATCGCTTCGAGATAACCGCTGCGGTCCATATTGAAATACAGTGCCGGCATTACCGATGTGACCCCGTGGGAGAGCAGAAAATCGCATACATAAGCCGCGTCTTCATGGAAGTATTTTCCCCCGCCGGCGTGTGTGTGTATATCGATAAAACCGGGTCCGGCAAACAGCCCTCCGGCGTCCAATATCTCGGTGCCGATGGGTATTTGGGTTGAGCGCGATTCGCCGAAATCGACGATTTTGCCGTTATCGGTGATTATCACGCCGTCGGGTATGTAATGATCGCGCATTATTATAACACAGTTTATTACAGCATGCATGTTATCACCTCAGACACATAAAGGCGTCGCTGGCGAAGTGCGTATTGTCGGTAAAGTCCAGTTTAACCGATTCGGGGGCCGTATATGTCAGGTAACCCTCAAGGTCGGCGAAATACTGCATGAAGATGGTATGGTTGCGCATGTGGGAGGCCATGAGATAATGTTCCTTGGTCTTCTCCAATAAAGCCATCAGTGTCAGGCGCGCCTCCTTGCGTTCCTTTGCCAGGCTGCGTATTTCATTTATCACGCCGTCATCGGGCAGGGAAGAACTGAGATCATGCATGCGCAGCAGCGTCCTGTAATCCCGTACGAGACACAGATAATTTTCGGCTTCATAAGCGTATCGTACGGCGAGTACATAATCGGCTGAGGTATTGCTGCCAAGCCGCTCAAACAGCGAGACGGCTTCAAGCGCCGACGCTTCAATCTCGGCTGTCATCTTTTCCGCCGGGGCGCGCGTCTTGAGCAGATTTTCCACCGCCTCGCCCGGGAAGCGGCGCGGGTATGGCACGCCCGGCCGCACATAGGAATAGAAATAATAGGAAAGATGCAGCATAAAACCGTATTTGCCGTCATTATAGCTCGCGCAGGCTTCCAGCGCTTCAAAGGCCCGCTGAGCTGTATCGGTGTCGCCGCCCGAAAATTCCCCGGCAAAACTGCGCCGGAAATCATCGGTCGAACCGCTGCCTTTAAAATTCCACGCAAAAGAAGCCTGGGCGGTATGGTTGCGCCGGTAACTGTCATCCCATGCCGAATAGGACTGCATGCCTTCGGCGTCATCGTCATAGGCCATTTTAGCCATCATGTAGATATTATTGAGCGGATGCGAAAGTATCGTCCAGTGATAGTAACCGTTCCACGGTTTTACCGTGCGCCGCAGACCCAGTTCCGGCAGAGTGGATTTAAAGGACAATCCGTCATAGGTTTCGCTGTATGTCCAGCAGTCGAGGATTGTGACCTTGTCCAGTTCTTTTTCACACAGCAGAGCGGCGATTGTGCGGGCGGGACTGTCCGGGGCTCCGGCATTTTCGGCGAACTTGAGCATATCGTTATACATATAGATGTTTTTCATGCCGCGGTTCTTTAAATGTTCGATTAACTTTACGGCATGGTCGATATAAAGCGCGTTGAGGGTTTTCTTTTTACATTCGGCGCAGCGGCAGCGGGTGGAGCGGGTGTGGTATATGTCCTCGGCATTGAGGGCAATGCCGTCCCATACCTCATCCAGTCCTATATGGAAGCTGTCAATGCCGTTAGGTTTCAGGTGGCGGTCGATGATTGAATCGTATATCGCAAACAGCAGCTCATAGGTTTTGGGGTTTGATGTGCAAAAACCGGTTTTTGAGGGCTGACCATCCTCTTCAAGGGCCGAAACCTCCGGATATTGCGCCGGTATCAGGGTATTGTGACCGTATGAATTGAACAGGGGCAGGACGGTGACCGCCTTTTCGGCGCCGTAGGCAGCGAGTTCGCCGAAGAAGTCTTCCTCAAACATGGGGGGCAGCGACTCATAATCCTTCCATCCCTCCGAGGGCGAAAAATAGCGGGTGACTACAGGTGTACGCAGCTTCGGGTATTCTTTAATCGGGACGTATAAGTATTCGCTCACCCGGCCGTCATATTGTATACACCA
>JAQVWU010000419.1 GCA_028709565.1 Eubacteriales bacterium | reverse complement strand
TCAACCCCTTCGGCGAGACCCTGGCGCGCACAACGAATTACTATAATCATGTTACCCATACCGTCAATCTCAACTGCGCCCTTGCCCACATCGACTATAACAGGCAGCGCTTTATTGACGCCAAACACAAATACGGCGCCTCGCTGACCGTATACGACCCGGGCCATGTCGGCTCGGTGCTGCTGACCGGTGAAGAAGAGGGGCTGGATGTACATGATATCATGACGGAGTTTGAGATTGAACCCCTGAACGATTACTTCGAGCGCGCCCGCAGCCACAGACGCGGCTTTTTCGAAAACAACGCAAAATAAAAACAATAATTAAAGCCAACCGGTCAATACAACAACCGGCTGGCTTTATTATGCTTTGATTTTTCGCTGATCAGCTAAACGACTAAACTTAAATGTCGGATTTCCACAGTCCGTGGAGGTTGCAGTAGGCATATACCGCCAGCGCCTTGTCGTCCTCGGTAATCGCAAAAGAAGCGACAGGGTCATCGCCCGGTTTGAGGCACTTGCGCTGTCCGCCCTTTTCGGTCTTGACATAGATCCACGGGATGTAGTGGGTATCAATCATTGGATGCGCAACGGACCCAACGGCGACGGTAACGGTGTTTCCGTCAACGGTTGCGACGGGCACGTGCTTTTCTTTGCTGGCGTCAACCGTATTGGCTACAAGCTCGGTCATGGGATCTCCGCAGCATATAATCTCGGCGCCCGATGAATAGATCATGCCTACCATATTGCCGCAGTGTTCGCATATGAAAAATTTGTTCTCACACATATGTAATACCTCTTTTCTGATTTTTGATTTTTGATTTGTGCTGTTTGTTTCGGTCTTCGATAAGAGTATATCATATTTATACCGTCAATACCGTGACCGTGTCACATATGTTGACAAATAATAAACCGGTCACCACAGACCTTTTTTCACGCTTACCGACACGGCATGATAGCCGAGCCCGTTTATCTTTGACATGAGCTGATGGTCGGTGACACCGGCGTCCGACTTGACAACGGCGATACCCTTTTTCAGATTCACCTTCGCTTTAACGCCCTCCATGGCATTGAGCGCCGATTCAATCGACATAACGCAGTGCATGCAGTCCATACCCTCGATTTTTATCTCTCTTTTCACATCAATACCCCGTTTTATTGATAAATTATCAATCATCAAGCTTCATATACGCGTCAATAACCTTCTGAAAATTCGTTTCGAATGATTTGGAATTGGACGCATAGGCTGAAACAAAGTTTGCGCTCTTGTTTTTGAGCGAGTCACCGAACAGCTGGAATATGTTTCCGGCAGGCACGGTGTTGACATAACCGAAGTCGAAGAGCAGCGTGCTGCGAATCAAATCGATCATGCCGGAGGATTCGTCGTCCCGCACCACCTTTGACTTGAGCACCGTCTCGTAAAAGGCGGGTACGGTGGTAATCCGGCTCTCGGCGCACAGCGCCTCGGTAACAAGGCCGCTCATTTGCGTATCCTTCACCGTCTTGGGTACCGCGAATATCGACATGCCGTCATAGGAATGGGACAGGTAGTTCTCCTGGCTTTCGTCGTATTTGGGAAAGGGCAGTATGCCGAAATCGGCTTCCATACCCCGCAGCATGCCGGTGTTGTCCAGCGTTCCCGAGAAGAAGAGCGCCCGGTCTTCCATGAACATGTTCAGTATCTCGACATAATCGGCATCGTCGGTCGGTTTGCTGAAGAATACCGTGTTGTCACTGAAGAGGAATTCGTACATCATTTCATATGCCTCAACCGTTTTGTCGGTATAATACACAAGGTCGTATGAACCCTCTTCATTGCGTTTCGCTATGGGCATATCGAATGTGGTGTTCAGATTTCTCAGGCTGTGATTGTTTGTGATATAGCCATACAGATCCTGGTTTGTATATTTGCCGTCGCCGTCCAGATCCCCGGAAACCGTTTTGACCTTTTCGGCAAACATCGCGTGGGTCCACCTGCCATCGTTTACCGCGGCGTACAGGTCTCCGGTATTGTAGTTTTCCGCCAGCCGCTTGTTGAAGAACATGCCGTACATGTACTCCCACATGGTCAGCGAGATATCTCCGGCCGTATAATAGGCGCGTCCGTTCACCGTGTTATTATTGACAAAGCCCTGCGCCCACCATTCCCGGCTGAGGTCGAGTACCGGCAACTCGTACAAATTCATAAAATTGCCGTCCATGGCGAGGGTGGTGGTATACGCCATATAACCCGCCACCAGGTCGTATGCCATGTCGCCGGAGAGCACGCTTGAGGTAACCGCATCCTTGAAAGCCTGCTGTGTATCCCATGCCCCGGCGACCGGGGTGTGGGTTACTTCGGTGTTGAACATTTCTCCGACCCGGCTGTTGCGCTCGTGGAGGGCGTCGTTTACCACCTCACCGTCCAGCGATTCGGTCCAGATTTCGTATACTTTATAATCCCGGCACAGGACATTGAAGGGCGCCCCCTCAAAATCGGTCTGGGGCAGTGTCTCGAGATATGAACCGGTTTCGTCGGCGACGGTATCGGAAGAGGAAACAACACCGTCTTCGGCTGCCTCGCCGGCGCATCCGGACAGCATAAGGGCGGTCAAAATCAAACCAGCAACCATGCGATGTGTCATGGCATTCACCTTTCCTGAAACGTTAATCTTCAAGCTCCATATATGCGTCAACAATCTTTTGGAAATTGGTTTCAAACTCCTTTGCCCTGGCTTCATAGGTTGAAACAAAGT
>JAQVWU010000418.1 GCA_028709565.1 Eubacteriales bacterium | reverse complement strand
CGTGACGTTAATCTTAAGTATGGTTCCCGGCATGGGCGCGTTAATTTTTATATCTCCGCTTTTGCCCGAATCGGCAGGGCGGTTTTGAGCTGCGGGTTTTGCAGGTTTCGCGGGTGCCGGAGGTGCCTTTGCGGCGGGTTTGCTAACCGGGACTTCCGGGGCGGAGACGGAGTCTGCCGCAATCTCTTCAACTTCTACTTCGTAAACGGTACCGTTCACCGTTATATTATACTTTTTCATAAACTTTCCTCTCATATTTAATACTACCATTTAATAAAAAACTATGATAATCTATGATTATATTCAGGCTGCTTCGGTTTTTATCTCCGGGTAGCTTTTGATTTTTTAAAAGATACCACTCTGAATCCGCCTGTATATCCGGTCGGTTCGATTTCCCTGTATGCCGTTATCGCCGCGGTTATTGCAGCTATAATCTCGTCATCGTTTAATTCGACTGTATCGGTTATATCAATTGAACCGGTTGAACTTGATACGGCTGATTCGGCAGAGGCTTCAACAGGTTCGTTTTTTTTATTAACGCTTTCAGCAACGATTTTAGCTTTTATGTTGGGCATATCATAAAATACATACTTAAAAAGCTCAAGCAATCCCCAAAGGAAGGCTAAAACCAGCATTACTATGATCATACCTAGCAGCAGAGTTTTCAAACCCATGGAAAGGCGTTCGCCCAAAGGGACGGAACGGTCAATTGAGGTAACCATTTCCGCCGACAGCATCATAATCCGCGTATACATCATATACCCCCCTTTATAACTTGAAGATCAGCATTTCAAACGCCGAAATCAGCCGCTGACGCGTTTCTTCATAGGTTAATATATCATCGATATCGCCGCCGCGCGCCGCTTCGAGGGGCGAATTGTCCCTCTTATATTCGGCGAGCAGCGAGGCGCGTTCAGCTTCGGGGTCTGCCGACTTATTGATTCTGTCGCCGTATAAAAACTGCACCGCGGAATCCGGGGGCATAATACCTATTTCCGCGCCCTCAAGCGCAAATACTATATCGGTCCCGAGGGATTTGGAACCCATAATTGTAAACGCCGATCCGTATGCCTGACCGGAAACCAGGGTAACACGGGCGCACCCGGACGATGTATATGTTTCGGTAAGAGAAGCCAGCGCCGACGCGTACGGAACATTTTCCGATGCCCTGTTATAATCATAACCGGCGGTATTGACCAGTGTGAGCAGCGGGATGCCCAGCCCGGCGCATAACTTTATAAATCGGGCTGCCTTTGAAGCAGCCGAAGGGGTAAGCGCGCCGTTGAGAACGGCCGGATTGTTCGCGACAACGCCGATACCGTTTCCGTTCATGCGGATGAACCCCGTCGACATCTCGGGGGTATTGAAACCGCCCAATTCGTTAAATATACCGTCATCGGCAATAATTGTAATCAATTCTTTTGCACTGCCGGCGGTCTCGAGTTCAGGTGTGCGGCGGTTCGGGTCATCCTGCGGTTCGATATAAGCACCCCAGCTGCCTGACGGCAGCAGTTCCAGCAGTTTTTTTACCATATCAATGGCGTCATCTATATTATCGGCAGCAATATCGGAAAGTCCTGTCAGAGCGGGGTCATCTCCCTTTCCTCCGGTAAGAGACGGCGGGTTTACAAATATCCCCTCTGTATCCTTTACCGTTATCACAATATCAAACATACGCGCAGCGACAGCCATGGCTCCGGAACATATCCCGTTGATAACAGCTATCAGGGGTATAAAACCCTTTACCTTGCTCAGTTTGCGCATGATACTGCCATATGCCCCCAGCGCGTTTACGCCCTCGGTGATTTTAGCGCCCGCGCTGTCGAAAACACCCACTGCGGGGGCCCCGTTCATCTTCGCCAAATCCAGTAACGATACGATCTTTTTGGCGGCTCCTTCGCCGAAGGCGCCCTTTTCCCGTGAGCCGTCCTCAATGAAGGTATAAACAAGGCGTTCACCGACAGCACCGTAACCCGTAATTACCGGTTCAAAATTGCCGTCGCCGTTCTTTATAAATGTTCCAAGTTCCGCGAAGGTACCCTCGTCATATAACGCGCCGATTATTCCTCCGGCTTTTCCGTCCTCACTCTTCCGCATTTCGCGCAGTTGAGCGACGCTCTGCCTTTTGATTGCATCCATTGATTATCCTCTCAAACTGTTAATATAAATTTTATCGAATCGGGGAGAATTGTTTAATTTGTTTTGTTATAACGACAAACACATTTAAACTATTTTACCCCATTATAATCTTATTATATTATTATTTATGAACGAATGCAATAACCATAATCATCTGTTTTGTTAACATTTTATCGCAGTTTGTAAACAAACCTAAAATACAAGCGGAACAAGCGATATATAAAAAACAGGACCGCCGAATATATCCGGCAGCCCTGCTCTGCTGCAATATTATTATTGTTTCCCTCCGCCCGAAGACTTTTTATGTTTCATGATCTTTCTGATGATTATAACGGCGGCTGATATAATTGCTGCCAATACAATCAGAGTCGGGAACGCGTATACAAAATCTACCGAAAAATCTTTTAGACCTTCAATGAAATTGTGCCAGGACTGTTTTATTGCCTGACCGAGTCTTTCGAGGTAGGTTTTGGGTTTTTCGACAATTTGCTGATATTCAATTACTTCGTACAGGCTGATGCTTACAGTGGAAAGAGAAACCTGGCTGTCATAACGCTTTATGGTCGAATAATAGCTCTCAATCTGATAGCGGACATCG
>JAQVWU010000417.1 GCA_028709565.1 Eubacteriales bacterium | reverse complement strand
TATGAGCGGCCCGATACCCGCTACGGCAATGGTATTGAATGCTGGTCAAACTCTTCGGATGTGACGGTGGAGCGCTGCCGCTTCTCGGGCATATATGACGTGGCCATAACCATGCAGGGCAACAAAGTTGAACGGTGCTGGGAGAACATGCTCTTCCGGGACAATGTGATGTGGAACAACCAGCAGTGTTTTGAGATATGGTCGGACGGCGGCAAAGAAGACACCGGGTTTAAAAACTGTGTGTTTGAAAACAATGTCTGCCTCGATTCCGGCTATTGCTGGGGAAACGCTGTACGGCCGGATAAAAACAGCGCCTCCCATCTGTTAATCTACGGTCTGGGCTGCCCGCTCTGCGACGTCACCGTCAGAAACAACCTGTTCGGCAGGGCTTTAAAAACCCCGATATACAAATCTGGCGGTCCCGCCGCCATGCCCGATGATTATAAGATTTACGGCAATACCTTTATTGTCGGCGAGGAACAGGATATTATCTGCCGCGGCGGCTGCCCGGACGGCGCATACGAAGGGTATCTCGCCTCGATAACCGCCGCCAACGCGATATACACATCGGCATACTCAACATGAAAGGTAAAAAAATTAAAACATGAACATAGGCATTATCGGCGGTTCCGACGGACCGACCGCAATCTTTGTAACCCGGTCTTCCGGCGGATATATCATAGCCGGCATCGCGCTCCTGTGCGCGGCGGCGGCGATAGTAATATACCTGCTGATAAAAAAGCGCAGGCGCTGAACAACTTTACAAATAATTCTCAAATATTTAATATGTCAATTGTTCGCGCATGGTAATGTTAAATAAAACCAAAGAACGGAGAACGTTGCATGAAAAAGTATGTTTTCCGCATCCTCTTAACCGTGCTGCTCTTTTCTCTCTTGGCTTTATACCCGGCGGCATCGGATATACGTTATGACATTGACATCAAACAGGTATTGAATGATTTTGACAGCGGCTCGGACGCCACGGTAAACATGGAACCCGGGGGCAGCCACTGGGGTTCCCGCTGGGCTGAAGCCGACATAGGAACGCAGGACGGACTGGATAATACGGCCAACGCGCTGTCGGTAAAGATCAGTGAATACAGCGACGGCGACGGCATTATCCTGACCGGTTTTGAAGGCTCCTACCTGGGAGGCAGCGATACATTTAACGACTGGACGGCGGGCGAATATCTGCTGGTGCGTATTAAGAACAACACCTCAACGCCCTTCAATCTGACCCCCGCCCTTGACGTCAACGACGGTTCGGACGGACGGGTGCGCGTTTGGGCGGACGGCAAGCAGCAGCTGCCGGACACCGAATTTAACGCGGTTGAGACCACCAACGTTTATGCCCTCAACTCGGACGGCGTCAGTTACGGCGACAGGCTCTGTTACACAACGATACCCGGCAAATTTGACGGCTGGCTGCTCGTACCGCGGTCCGATTATGAGATGGGCGTCGGCCATTACGAGTGTATTTCAAATGACAGTTTCGACGGTATAGACTGGACACAGGTCATGCACTTTACCTGCATGGTCCAGGATGCCAGCAAGGCCGACTTCACGGTGGACACCATTGTGCTGGCTGACGCCGCGCCCGCGGCCGTCCCTGAGCCGGCTGAAACCGAAGCGGCAGAGGTCGCCGCCGGGGCTGCCGAAACACGGGCCGAGACGGCTCCCAAAACCGCCGACTTTGCGACGCTTACCCTGTTGGCGGGCGCAGCGGCACTTGTTTTAACCTGGCGGAAGGCGCTTCGCAAATAACACTTATCCGGAAAAGACATCGAAGAAGCCCCTGAACTGTTCCACAACCGTGTCCAGGTAGCTGTCGACGGCGTTGAGGCCTATGACCGATACCAGGGCGGCGAGGATGAGTTTTATCCAGAATCGTCTGGTGTATTCCTTCCACCAGGCCGCGGCGATTTTTTGCGCCAGCAGATCCAGGTCGGTTGTTGCATCGGCGATATACTCCGCCTCATGACTGTCGGCGCATTTTTTAATCAGACCGATTTTGCGTATGATTTTGACGGCGTCTTTTCTGTAGTAGATGATAATTACGGCTATGAGCAGCAAAACCAGGGCTGCCGTTACATATCCCATTATGTTTATTCCTTTCGGATTTCATTAGCGTTCAATTGCATTCAATTTCGTACAATTCGAATTGCAGTTATAGTTTGCAGAGACATACCGGGTTTCATGCGTAAAAAAACAGGCTCAGAATCAAGCCTGTTTTTTTTGCGCTTTATGTCAGTTCGAACATTCCGGTATACAGCTGGTAATACCTTCCCCGGCGGTCGACGAGTTCGTCGTGGTTGCCGCGTTCGATGATGCGGCCGTTCTCCAGCACGAGGATGGCGTCGGAGTTGCGGACGGTGGACAGGCGGTGGGCGATGACGAACACGGTGCGTCCCTCCATGAGGGTGTCCATTCCCTTCTCAATAAGCGCCTCGGTCCGCGTGTCAATGGAGCTGGTCGCCTCATCCAGTATCAGCACGGGGGGATCGGCGACGGCGGCCCGGGCGATGGCCAGCAGCTGACGCTGTCCCTGGCTGAGGTTGGCTCCGTCGGCGGTGAGCACCGTCATATAACCCTGGGGCAGATGGCTGATAAAGCTGTCGGCGTTGGCGAGTTTCGCGGCTGCCACCACCTCGTCGTCGCCGGCGTCCAGCCTGCCGTAACGGATATTATCGGTCACCGTTCCGGTAAACAGATTGGTGTCCTGCAGCACCATGCCCAGGTAATTGCGCAGGTCCGCCTTTTTTATTTTATT
>JAQVWU010000054.1 GCA_028709565.1 Eubacteriales bacterium | reverse complement strand
TGTCATAACAAAAACTGTGGATGGTACATATTTTTGCATAACCGAGTTTTGCGGCTTGACGTGATAACATTCGATTTTTCGGATTGGAAGCCAATTGGTCAGATAAAGCTTTTTGTATGCGGCTGCGGAGTTCAGCTGCCGCTGCTTTTGTAAAGGTAACCACTAGCATCCTTGATATATCTGCCGGGTTTTCAGCATCGGTCAGACGACTGATTATACGTGCAGTCAACACAGCTGTTTTACCGGAACCCGCAGCTGCCGATACAAGCAGTGTCCTTCCGCTTGAAGTTATTGCCGTTATCTGATCATCAGTCCAGTTTATCGCCATAAAAAACTTACCGCCTCTGTTATTTCTTTAAATCCGATTACTTTATGCTTTTTGATATTGTATGAACTATTTGAAATTATCAATTCGGCAAACAGGTTTATGCGGACAATATTCACATGCATTGTTGCCGCCTTTTCTCAAAGGAATTGCGTCGGCACGTCCTTTTTTTAGCTGCCGACCCAAATTACATAATGTATCAGAAATATCATTCATAAGTATGCCAAAGTCGCTTAATGTTTGTATAGATGAAGCAGCCGTGAAATTGCCGTCGGATTTCAATTTTACCGGTATATATCGCCCTTCAAGATTTTTTTCCATGGCTTTTAGAATTTCCTTATCATCGAGAAGCAGTCCTCTTCTTGTCAGGGCTGTATGGGCTTTATCCGTTACAGCGTTTTCGTCTTCATAATTATCAAGTGAAAATTCCGGAGCTTTCGCCGAAAAATAAAGAACACCTGCGGGTAATATTTGCCCGCCTTCACCGCAGCCTGCTCTTGCTTTAAAATTCTCGGACGGGTTTTGCCATAGGGCAAAGAGATATAAAAGCATTTGCAGATTTAAGCCCAATCCGATATCCGAAAGTGAAAATGATTTAATACCCGTTTTATAATCCACAACGCGGATATAAACATCATTGCCTTTTTTATAGGTGTCGACCCGGTCGACTTTACCGAATACATAGACGTGGGAATTGTCCGGCAACGGTATTGAAAAGGGTTCTGAACCCTCCTTGTCTCCGAATTTAATCGGTAATTCAAAAAAAGCGGGTGTAAATTCACTTTGCATAAATTCGTCCAGTATGTTTCGTATCAATAACAAGGTTGTTCTTTTCAAACGCCTGAATAATTGTGTTATACGGTTTGTCCGGTCCTTTGGATTATCTATCACCGATTTAATATATTCGTCTATTATTTTATCGGTTATATTTTCAATTTTGTCATCTGTCAGATCGGTTCTGATTCCCTTATCGGTTTTAATATATACCATAAATCTTTCCAGAATACGGTGCATAAAATTACCTATATCGACGCTTTCGATTTCGGCACGCTTTTTTTCTTCAAGTTGAAGGACATAACGGCAATAATATGAAAAAGCACATAAGGTATAACTCTCTATCCTGGTCTGTGTCAACATCAGATCAGAACCGTATAACTCCTGCGCTGTTTCGGGAAGCACGGTATTATATGGCTGAACAAACGGTTTATCCAGCGCTTCCAGCCTGGATTTGTATGTCTCGTCTTTCAAATATATCAATTTCAGCGCATCGCCTGCGGGAGTCCCTGAAAACATTGCGGTATATTCGAATGAAGCGTCATAGCCTTCGATTAATTCCAGTGGTTTCATTGCCGAATAATATTCGGTCATTAAACCGGGGAATAATATACGCAGCCTGTCACATGCCAACGAAGGATTCAGAGCATGCCCCGTAAGATCAGCGGAGGAATAAATAACCGTAATATTGTCCTCGACACAGGTTATCGCTCTGTAAAAATACAGTAATTCATCGGAAGCGCGTCTGTCTGACACGGGTGACAGAACAATACCGAGACTTTCCAGTGTCACGCGTTCAGTGTCATTAAACATACCGTCATCGCTGACGTTTTGAGGGAATTTACCTTCGTTTGCACCCAGTATGTAAACGTTTTTTGCGCGTCCGGTACGCAGAGACATGGCTCCGCCGATAATTACTTCATCAAGCGATGTAGGTATTCTGCCAATGTCAGTTTCGTCAAAAATTATTGACAGCAACCGCATATATTCATCGGCATTGACAACCAAATCAGCAGCGACACTTACAAATTGATTCAGCGCATCAATTATAATATTCCATAATTGTATAGGCTCATCTTCGCCAAGCTGTATAGCTTTTTGAGATATATTAAGTTCATTTAAAAAATTATACAACGCTTCCGATGCCGATTTTACAGTGCACCCGCCGTCAAAACATGCCTGTAAAGTCATGATAGGCGCCGTAAGTCTGATACGTATATCATTAACAGCGGATATTATATCCTTCCCTCTCTCAGTGAGTATATCGGTATATCCGTCGGGATTCATATTCCATGAAACATCATCGGTCCAGCGACGACCGTTGATATGCCATGTGGAAGCATATATCTCCAATATATTACATTCGTCATTTGTCAAACCCGAAAACCCTGTTTTAATATAGGCGATGATATCATCAAAACGCCAATGTCCGGCAATTATTTTTAAAGCGGACAGGATAAGCTTAACCGGAGGTTTCGTCGTTAAAT
Organism: Eubacteriales bacterium; assembly: GCA_028709565.1. Classification (GTDB taxonomy): domain Bacteria; phylum Bacillota; class Clostridia; order Oscillospirales; family CAG-272; genus JAQVWU01. Next base: position 8,939 of record JAQVWU010000054.1, on the reverse strand, counting down.
CGGTTCGTGTGGATATAAAATACGGAATATTATATTTCTCAAAAACAGCGTCTATTATACCTATGTATGACGATGTATCGCGTATAACAACGATATTGTCGTAAAATCGTCCGCCCTGTCTGATGCGCCGCAATATATCTTTCGCTGCCGCTTCGGCTTCACAGAAGATATCACTGCATTCTATTAATCTTATATGCTGCGTTTTTTCTTTAAAAACAGCTTCCGTATGGCTGAAATCCCATAAATAACGTTCAGTTAATTTCAATTCCTGCGAAGTAAAACGATGGCTGTCGCCTAATACAACCATGTCATCAATGGTTTTATGTTCTGACGCAACTATTCTTTTTAGGATATTTTCCGTATTTAATATACTGTCCAGCATTATCAACGACGAGCCAGGCAGTATGGCTAATGTTATTGTGAAATTCTCCGCTTGATTTATTATATGGCGGATTATTCTTATCTGCTGTGGTGTGAATCTGTCAAATGAATCTATGTAAACATTATATCCGGCAAAGAAATTGTTTTTTTCCAGTATAACAGATAATCGTGTCAGATCCTCTTCCGGATCATCATATTCATTATGAAGTAATGTCTGATACAGTGAATATATAAGTGAAATATCATGTAATTTGTTTTTTAGATTATGATGAAAATTGTCTTTTTTGAGAGTTTCGGCTGCTCCGCCAAGCATTGCCGGTGTGATATTATAGCGCTTGAATTCGCTGACGGCATTTGTCATAAAACGCAATGTTTTTTTATCATTAACCGTTATGTGTTTATACTCAGTTAAAATCGGCGAAAGTTCATTAAGGGCGCGCCACATTATTATTTGACGCGCGCCGCTCCCGATATAGTTATAGGATAAACCACCGAAACGTCTGAATACACTGTTTGCCAGTCTGGTAAAGTTTAATATCTCAAGATCTATAACAGGAATACCTTTTTCTTTGGCTAAATCGGCATAACGCTGTTCGGTTTCTACCGTTTGTTGTTCAGGCACAATAAGCAATGATTTAGTTCCGCGCCTCAGGGATTGCGTGATATCTGACGCAATATACGTACTTTTACCGCTTCCCGACATGCCGTATATAAAACGTATCATTAATTAAGCTTTCCTATCTTCTGAATAAATCTTCTGAATAAAAATCCTGCTTTAAAGGGTATCATCACCGATATCAAGTTCATCTGCGTATTCACTGCCGTGCATTGATATAAAATTACGACGCGCCGGAATATTATCTCCAAGAAAGATATCAAATGCTTTTGCGGTCTTTTTTTCATCCGCTTCCGTTACCTGTATCAGTCTGCGTGTAGCCGGGTTCATGGTAGTCTGCCACATCATATCAGGTTCATTTTCACCCAGACCCTTGGAACGTTGTATCGTATATTTGGTATTGCTGATTTTATTCAAGATCTGTTGTTTTTCGGTTTCATTGTATGCAAAATATATCTTATCTTTTGCGGTTATTTCAAATAACGGTGATTCGGCAATATAAATTTTACCTTTTTTTATCAGGGTAGGAAGCAGTCGGTATAACATCGATAATATCAGTGTCCTGATATGGAAACCGTCCTTATCGGCATCCGTACAGATAATAATCTTGCTCCATCTTAATGCGCTATAATCAAAGGACACCATATCTCCCTTTGACTTGCCTTCTATTTCAACACCGCAGCCTATCACTTTTAATAAATTTACGATTATTTCGTTTTTGAAAATTTTATCGTATGTGCTTGTTTGACAATTCAACGTTTTACCGCGGACCGGCATAATCGCTTGAAATTCCGCGTTGCGGCCCAGTTTGCATGAGGTAAGAGCGCTGTCCCCTTCAACAATATATAATTCACGCCTCTCAACGTCCTTTGTCCGGCAATTTGCGAATTTTTCAATACGATTGTTGATATCGATCGTACCAGTCAGTTTCTTTTTCAGATCGAGCCTTGTAGACTCAGCTTTTTCACGGCTGCGTTTATTTATTAATACCTGATTGGCGATACGTTCCGCTTCGGTCGGATTTTCGGCAAAATATATCTCCAGCTGATGCTTTAAAAAGTTTGTAATCGCCTCGGTTATAAAGCTGTTTGTAATCGCCTTTTTAGTCTGGTTGGCATATGATGTTTGTGTGGAAAAGGTGTTGGATACATAAACCAGACAGTCTTCGATATCATTAAATGTAATTTTAGATTCGTTTTTGTTATATTTTCCCAATGCTTTCAGAAGTTTGTCAATTGAGAATACAAAGGCGCTCTTAACGGCCTTTTCAGGTGAACCGCCGTGTTCAAGAAAACTCGAATTATGGTAATATTCGAGTATATTCACGGTATTAGACAGACAAAAAGACACTTCAATTTTTAATTTATATTCATCCTTGTCCGCCCGGTCGCGGCCTGACGTTTCTGTTTTCCATAACACCGGTTCGGTCAGAGCGTCATCACCTGCCAGCTCGGCTACGTAATCGATTATACCGTTATTATAGATATATTCGCTTTCCTCAAAATCATCTCCGTCTTGCCAGCGTAATAAAAACCGTATGCCGCTGTTTACAACAGACTGTTTTTTCAACGTCTGCGTGAAATATTCTTTAGGTATAGCTATATCGTTAAACACTTCAAGGTCGGGGCGCCAGCGAATAATTGTTCCGTTTTGTTTATCCTTTTTTGTCAGTTCGCGGCGTCTGAGTTCACCCGATACTTCCCCTTTAATAAAATCAATTTCATAGACATATCTGCCGTCGCTCGATTTCACATTCATATATTCGGAACTGTATTGGGTCGCGCATGCGCCCAGACCGTTAATACCAAGTGAATATTCGTAACTGCCTGAATGGGCATTATTATTATATTTTCCGCCGGCATACAATTCGCAGAATACCAACTCCCAGTTATATCGTCCTTCTTTTTCGTTATAATCCAGCGGTACACCGCGACCGTCGTCTTCAACCTCAATCGATTTATCCGAAAACACAGTGACTATGACAACATTTCCAAAACCTTCGCGAGCTTCATCGACCGCGTTGGAAATTATCTCAAACACGGAATGTTCGCATCCTTCAAGGCCGTCGGAACCGAAAATAACCGCAGGACGCTTGCGTACACGGTCTGCTCCCTTTAAAGCGGATATACTTTGATTGCCATAATTATTATTCTCTTTTGTTGTCTTTTTTGTTGCTGCCATTAATTGTCTCCTGATAAATGTCTTATTTAATTTTTTCTTTTTTTATTTATATCTATATTTTACATCAGGCTATTGTTTTTGTCAATAAATAATGATATAATCGAAAGTATCACACCCGAAGGAGTAACAAGTATGAATAAAGCGGATAACACAGCCGGAACAGATACAGTATTCAAAAACGCGCAATGGATATGGCATACTGATTATAATAAACCTAATGTCTATCTGACATTTTCGGACGCTATTAATATCAAAGAAATATCAGGCGTATTTAAATTTTATATAAGTGTTGACACGAACTACGCGTTATATATAAATGATGAACTGGCGGAAACCGGACAATATGCCGACTTTCCGGAATATAAAGTTTATGATGAGTTGGATATAACGGACAGGATTATTATCGGACCCAATTATTTCAGAATAGATTGTTATCATCAGGGTGAGGATAGTTCAACACATAGATGTGACATCGCCGGTGTGATTTTCCGTTTGTCACATAATGACGAAACGCTGTTGATAAGTTCCGGGAACACTGACGTAATGCCGTTCACACAATTTTCCATGGGACAGACGGTTGAAAAAGTTTCGGGACAATTAGGATATTCTTTTCGTTATGACAGCCGCAACATACCTGTAGCAACGCAAAATTACAAATCATCTGTTGTCGACAAGCCTGTGATATTTTATCCCAGACCTATAGAAAAACTGATAACAGGTGAAAACGCTCCCTCTGTATTAACCGTTCGGGGTTCCTTTTATGATCATGTCGATGAAAATATTGCCAGACAGATGCAATACGCAGCCCTCAAATTTAGCGAGCCGAATATAAGCCAACCGCTGCCTTCTGCGGAAGGTTTAGTAATAAACGGTACCGGCGCCGACGGAACTTTTGCCGTTATTGACCTCTTAAAGGAGAATACCGGCTTTGTATCCCTTGATATAGATTTACCTTGCGATGCACAAATCCTTATCGGTTGGGGTGAGCATTTGGAAGATATGCGGGTCAGAACGTATATCGGGGGACGCAGTTTCTGCGCGTCTTATTTTGGCAGAGCCGGACGCAACAAATTTATAAATCCATTTTTGCGGCTCGGACTTCGCTATATGCAGATTCATGTTTATGCTCCGTCATTTGTTTTATATTATGCCGGTATCTGCCCCACGATATATCCGGTAACAGACAAAATAACATTCAGCTGCGCAGATAATCTGCATAATAAAATATACGAGACATCTGTATATACGCTCATTATGTGTATGCATGAACATTATGAAGACTGTCCGTGGCGTGAGCAGGCATTATATTCAATGGATTCGCGAAACCAAATGCTTTGCGGTTATTATGCTTTCAAAGAATTCAGGTTCGTCAGGGCATCGCTTAAGTTGATGGCTCTGTCAATCCGGGATGACAATATGCTTGAATTGTGCGCCCCCGCACGGGTATCTATTACTATTCCTTCGTTTACCGCGATATTTTTAACGCAGGTTTATGAATATATGCAATATTCGAACGACCTTGAGTTCGCAAAGGAGCTTCTGCCGGTGCTGCGCCGTATCGCCGATGAATTTATCCGGCGCATTGACGCCCAAATCGGTCTTATCGCATGTTTTCAGGAAGCCCGATATTGGAATTTTTATGAATGGCAGGAAGGGCTGTCGGGGTCAATCTCAGGTTCTATAACAGACGAAGATATTACCTATGACGCTCCGCTCAACGCGTTTGTTTCTTTGGGTTTACGTTCATTTGCTGATATTTTACGGGCGATAAATATGGACAAGGACGCTGCTTACTACGACTCAAAACGATTGTTATTAAACAAAGCTGTTAATAAACATTTTTGGAATCCGGATGACGGAGTTTATGCTTCATATGTAAAACAGGATAAAATATTTCATTATTGTGAACTGACACAATCGCTGATAGTCATATCCGATATTTGTCCGGAAGAAAACATTGATGCCGTACTCGGAGCACTTGCCGGAAACAAGTTGATAAGCGTTACTTTAAGTCACAGTATATTTAAATATGATGCCCTCATGCGCAATCCTTCGCGTTATGCCCGTTTTGTATTTAACCAAATCGCTGAAAAATGGGGTTATATGCTATACAACAACGCAACGACTTTTTGGGAAACGATTTCGGGCGCAGCCGATTTTGGCAACGCGGGAAGCTTATGCCATGGATGGTCGGCAATACCGATTTATTTTTATTTTAAATACGCCCTCGGTAATGACGGCGATATTACCGGACTGTATGAATGTAAAACAGATAAATAATCATAAATGATTACCGGAATTATGGATTCGATAAAGCAGTTTAATATCGAATTTATCGGAGCAATACCTTTTTCCGAATGCAAAGTAATAAAGAAACATCTGCTTACGTTTAAACCCGAAAATGCGATAATCTTTCTTGTTCCGTATTTTTATCATGATTATGACAGACAGAACGTTTCGCATTACGCCGTTGTACGTGATTATCACATTTTCTTTCACGAAATATTCAGCCATTTGGAAGACAAATATCAGGGCTATTTGCGGAGCTACAATATAAAAGGCTTTTCAGACCATTCCCCTATAGACGAAGTCAATGCGGCAGCGAAAGCCGGACTGGGGATAATCGGTGAAAACGGCTTGCTTATTAACAAAATATATGGCTCTTATGTTTTTATAGGTGAGGTTTTTACCGATATAGATGCCGGAGAGTTGTTTTATCACGAGATAATCCAATGCAGCGACTGCGGGGCGTGTTATAATAATTGTCCCTCACATGATATATGCCTCTCCGCTCTGACACAAAAAAAAGGTGTTTTAACCATGGATGAAAAACAACAGATAAAGCGCAACGGATATGTATGGGGCTGTGATGTATGTCAAAACGTCTGCCCTTATAACCGTAAGATAAAACCCACCCCAATTGATTTTTTTCAAAAAGACCGGCTGCCGTATCTGAATATTGAAACTATCAAAAATATGAGTGACGATGAATTTAATCAACGCGCGTATTCATGGCGTAAACGCCAAGTCATTATGCGCAATATAGAAATATGTAACCCGGAGTCCAATTAAATGGAGTTAATTTATAAAATATCGAAAGTATTAATCGAAGCGGGGAAAATTATACTGGCAGCGGACAATATCAATGATAATATAACGCAAAAGCACGGTACCGCGAATTTTGTAACGACATATGATCTGACAGTCCAAAATTTTCTGTATCACAGGATATCCGATCTGGTTCCGGGAGCACATTTTATAGGCGAAGAGAGCACTGAAAACCGCATGGAACTTATTAATGACGGTATTAACTTTATAATAGATCCTATTGACGGAACAACGAATTTTGTTCATGGTTACCGGCACAGCGCCATTTCAATAGCATTATTACGGGACGGGATAATAACTGCCGGCCTGGTTTATAATCCGTATCTGGATGAAATGTTTTACGCAAAACGGGGAGAAGGCGCATTTCTGAACAAAAAAAGTATACATGTCAGCGACAGGCAACTGCATGACGGTCTGGTCTCGTTTGGGACAACCCCATATAAGCGTGAATATACCGAAGCTTCTTTTCAAATAATAAAAAAACTGTTCACCTCTTCCCGGGATATACGCAGGTCAGGCTCCGCAGCGCTTGATTTGTGCTATGTAGCCTGCGCACGCTGTGATCTTTTTTTCGAAGTTGAACTGTCACCATGGGATTATGCCGCAGGTTCAATAATTTTAGAAGAATCCGGCGGTGTTATTTCATCGTTTAAACAAACCCGTCTTCCGTTTGATGCATCTTCATCGGTAATAGCGGCCAATCCAAATGCGTATCGTGATTTTTATGATATTATTTAATAAAATTTAAGGAGTGATGTTTTGATTCTAGACAAAATACGCGCAGAATATTATGCCAACCCCAATCAAAACAAACCGTTGAAAATATGTCACGGTTTTCCGTATAATTCATCGATGCCTATTATCCAAAAGATGAATGTGATTAGCGCTAAGCTCAAAGAGCATGCCGATAACGGATATGGCGGCATTGTAACCAATGTGAGTTTTCATAATTACTTATGCGATGGAGAGGAATGGCAGCTGTTTCGTCATACACTTCAATGTTGTTGTGATATGGGACTGCGTGTGTGGCTTTACGATGAGAAGGCATATCCCAGCGGAAGCGCAGGGGGATTGACTCTTGAGGGACATCCCGAATATCAGGCTCAGGCAATAGGGATAAAGACGACAACATCGGCCCCCGGTGAAAAAATAATCATCGAATTTCCAAGGGGTCACAATTATGTCGTCGGCGCGTATACATATAGGTCAGACGGGCTGCATTCCATAAAGGATTCCGATATCATGTCTCCCTATAAATCATATGATCATTTAAAAGGAACGCAGAACGGTATTTCTGATATCAATGAAACAAACGATAAACTGACAACCGTTTACTTCGTTCGCAAATATATGTATGAGGGAACCCACGCCGTTCATAATGTAGCCGAAAGCCGGCGTTATATTGATGTTTCAAACAGAGACGCTGTCAGTGCCTTTATTGACAACACATATAAAAAATACGCGTATTATATAAAAGATTGTGAAAATATTGAAGCCATATTTACCGATGAGCCGTCATATATGGGAGCTTATATTAACGCGAATCTGTTCCCTTCCGCGGTGCGGGATGAATTTGACGAAACAATTGAGTTTTTGCCTGTCATAAACTGGGGAGCAAATGCTGAAAATTGTTTTAAGTCCATGTACGGATATGATATAATACCCAGATTGGCATATCTGTTTACCGGCAAATCAAAACTTGCTAAAAAAACACGGCTCGATTTTTATGAAATGATGACAACATTATATGAGGAAAGCTATTTCAAACAAATATCGGATTACTGCTCCGGGATAAACATAGCGTTTTCAGGTCATGTTTTACTCGAAGATGATATACGGTATCATACTGTTTTTGAGGGCAATATGTTTTCGCTGTTGCGGCACATGCATTATCCGGGCATTGATATGCTCAACGGCACGCCTGAGCGTATACGAGCCGACGCGTTCACACCGAAGCTTATATCATCCATTGCTCATACATACAACCGTCCGCATGTTATGAGCGAAGTGTCTGCGCATGCTCAGGGAGGTATGGTAACACCCGAACAAATGTTGGGCACGGTTACGGCGCAATATGCACTCGGAGTGGATATATTTACATCGTATTTCGGCGACAATGCTCTTCCGGTTGACAAATACCGCGAATGGAATGATACCATAGGCCGGATTGATAAAATCATGGGCGGCGGCAAGCATATTTCACATATTGCCGTTTATTATCCTATCGAAACAATGCAGGCTAATTATATACCCTTCGGCAAACAGATTTATGAAGAAATAAACTTAATTCAAGAAAACACCGCATGCAGGAACAGTCTGCACGAAATATTAGATTTATTATTGAACAATCAACTGGATTTTGATTTTTTGGACATGTATTCCATAAAACGTGCCGATGTCTCCGGGAACAAACTGCACACTGCAGGCGGGGAGGCTTATAAAACCCTGATATTGCCCGCATGTTATGTTACGGATGAGATAGAAGCGCTTGTGCGGCGTCTTATCGCCGGAGGCATAACCGTGATTGCACTGCGAGATGAAATATTTACCGAAGATTCAGATATATTGGGCGCTTGCGGTGTAATTATTGCAGAAAATAACGATATGGTTATAGATTTGGTTAAAGAGCATGTTTTACCTGACTTATCACTGA
>JAQVWU010000053.1 GCA_028709565.1 Eubacteriales bacterium | reverse complement strand
GCGCCGGCCACGTCGCCTTCATCGGCGTGCAGAAAGGTGCCGTCTACCCAGCTGAGCCGCCCGGCGGAGGGCAGGGCGGCGCCGGGGTCGTTTGTGTATTTTTTGTAAGCCTCTTCTTTGACCGGATGGGATGCCTCGTAATCGAAATCGGAGAACCATTCGGTGGTGGTGCCCCCCAGCAGGAAATAACCCCAGACGCGCTCGCCGTATTTTGCTTCGCAATGGCGGATAAAGGCCCTGACATAATTGCCGGCGTCCCTGCGGAATTTGCCGTCACCGGCTATCTGGGACAGACGGGTGAAGGAGTTGGCAGCGTCGGGGTTTGCTTCGAGATACCACGGGCGGGTGTCCACCTGCAGCATGGGCGCGAAATACCCGCCGGGGGCGTTTTCGACGAACATATCCATCTGCCGGTCAAGGGGTTCAAAGTCGTATGCGCCCTCACCCGTCCAGGACTCGCCGAACAGGGAATAGGGTATGCCCAGTCCGCTGATGATACCGCTGGACAAGACGGTGAACAGCCTTACCCCGGCCGTGTAGAACTCCGAAACGTTTTGCGGATTCGGACGGAAGGATTTAAAGGACAGGGGCGGATAAAGCCTGCCTTCGATTGAGATCTGAAGCTCGCCGTTACGGTTTACGATAAAAGTTTGCATTTTATTGCTTTTTTGCCCTTTCTGTTGTCTACGCAAGATACGGTATATAAAGGGGCAGGGGAAGAAACATACCGGCCGGATAATTAAACAGAAAATCGTAGACTTCATATCCGTTCAGTTTATAATCGGCCTCGCCGGTAAATCGCTCCACCTCCGCCTGCGAATTATTGCAGCCAATACGGTATTTGCCGAAGATATCGGAATCAACGGTAAAGCTGCCGTCGGGAACCGGTGTGCCGTCAGCCCTGAGCTGCAGGAAGGCGCGCACCACCTTCGGGAAGTTTATAATCTTGAAATTCGCCGGATTGACGATTGAAAAGCTCTCGCAGTATGCCCTGCACTGCCGCAGCAGCGCATAATCTGCTTCCGGGGCGCTAAAGGTCAGGCGCTCGGTCCCCGTATAGTCCATGAACGCGAGGATTATCGCCGCGAACTCCGCGCTGTCCCGGCAGGAAAAAAGCTCGATTTTCTCACCGTTATATGCCAGCGAACCGACAAGCCGGCCGCGCGACATAATGCCCGCGGTGCGCCGGTTGTGGGAGCGCAGCGCCGGAATGAATTCGGCGTCGGTATATTCTATATGAACGGGGAGGGAGTGGTATATCCCCGCCGCGGTTTTTATGAGGTCCGGATCGTCCAGGGGGACAAAGCCATATGTATGAGTGCCGCTTATCCGTTTTTGCAGGTTCGGGCGGAGGAATTCAAAACGGTATTCAACGCCGCATTTTTCATATCCGAAATACCGGTATCTTTCCCGGTTCCCGTGAAGATAGGAGATATCAAAATCGCCTGCCGCAAGCTCGGCGTCTACCGCGTCAAACAGCCGGCCCATGAGCCCGCGCCCGCGGTAACACTCTTTTACGGCCACATTGCCGCAGGCCGACACCCTGAGCCGGCTGCGCCCCGCGCGCAGGTCCAGTTCGACATTGGAGATCACCCCGGCAACTCCGCCGTCTTCCGCAATCAGTGCAAAGTGCCGGGACAGCTCCGGTGTCCCCGCGTTGAACAGCCGTAAAAACAATTTTGTAAAATCGGTTCCGCCGAAGGCATCGCCCAGCAGCCCCAGGCATTCGCCGCGGATGGAGTCGTTGATTTTCACCGCCGTAAACGGCATGGATGTACCTCCCGTGTTGTGTGTGGCTTAAAACGGCCGTTAATTCAATTCTGTCTTATTTTTGATTTCCTCAACAAGCAACTGTATTGTAGTCGAGGAGCACATTTCCGAAGGCTTTTTTACACAGTTTTTATCATGCTGAGCAAGTTTCTGATTTGCTGCGGAGATTGCCGCTTTTTCATTGCCATATCGACAAAGCTTGTTATAAATACTTCTATCTGTTTTTTGATATATTTGCTCGGTGGCTTGCCTGAATAATTCCCCGAATCTTTTACAGCATTTTACCGAGTCGGTTAATGCAGGCATAACGTTAAAATAGGCACAGAACCATATTTCGATACAGGGATTTGACCACCCGACTTTTATTCCTTTACTGTTTGCCTCCGCAATGATATTGTCGAAGTTTTCAACCCGGTCCCTGTCAAAAACAATCCATGACTCACTGTATTATACATGCCGTGAAGCAAGTGTTAAAGCTTCTTTTACTAAATTTGATGTTTTGCCTTTGCTGACGGTTATCACAAGCTTTCCCTGCAGATGCTTTGGGATTGTATCACGTAGGCCCAATAAATAGTTTTGTTCGGTTTCATTTGTGTCTGTCACAATCATATAATAGCCTAATTCAGGAACTCTGCGTTTTAATGTTTGTTCTCTGGTCTTTCTGCGACCGTTTCTCTCACTGCGTGACACCTTCATTCCCTCCTAAGACATCAAAATATTTCAGGGACGGAATAGCGCCGTATTTGCCCAGTAAATAATTCTTTTCGAAATTTTCGTCTTTTCTTATTTTCACACCGTCATCGTCCGCAAAATCGGCGAGGGAATACAACTTTGTAATACCGTCCGAGTCCTTTTCCGTGAACCAGATTTCGTCTCTGCGCAGCCCGCTTCCGTTGAGCTGCCAGGCGTCATGTGTTGTAAAAATCAGCTGGGCATGATTCTTGTTTATTTCGGGATTGGTGAAGGTCAATAAAAACGATCTGACCAAAAGAGGATGCATCCGGGAATTTAATTCATCGATGATTAATACCCCTCCGTTTTCAAGTACACCCTGAAGCATGGGATATAGCGCGAACATTTTTAATGTACCCGATGATTCGTCCTGTAAAGGGATGGACACCGTTTTATCCGATCCGATTACTTTATGAACTGCGTCAATTTCCACGCGTTTCTTATCTTTGTTGTTTTCATCTTTTATAACCTTTACATTGAATCCCGTTATGGAAGGATCAAACGCGGATAAATATTTTATTGTCTTTTCCTGAACGGTTTTATCATTCACGAAACCCGGGGGAATTCTGAAAGAAAGGATAAAATTAACTTCCGGATTGCCGAAGTCGGCAAAATCATTATTGATAAACCAGTCTCTGATATGCTGTAATTTTGTAATCTTCAGTTTGGCGCCGAGCGAAACGACCAGCGTTTCCTTTTCCAGCGCGATTTTGATATTATCCTGACTCTTTTGCGGAATGCCCGACAAATCCAGTTCGTTATCGGCTGTATTGCGGTAAAAGATTCTTCTGTAATCACCGCGTGAACTTTTAGATTTATAGTTTAGCCATTCCTCGTTTACCCCGTCCTGATTTAAGGTAAAACCGTAGTTGTACGTTTTTGCTCCGTTCTCTTCGGAATCTATAAAATAGACCTCAAATAAGGATTCCCTGTTTTTGCTGTCGGCGTCAAATAAAAAGGGCACAGGTCTTAATATCTCACTCCTGTTCTTTATATCGTCGCTGTCGCCGCCGAAAGCAAAAGATTTAATGATATAGAGATGCATGAACCTGAACGCTTCCAGAACATTGGACTTGCCGTGAGCGTTGGCGCCGAAGATCGCCGCAACGGGCAGAATTTTTTCTTTCCCTACGGACACTACCCGGTCTGAAAAATCCGAAATCTTTGTGGCGCTCATATCTAACGTGCTTTCATCTCTGAATGACTTGAAATTCTTGAAATTAAATTGTATTAACATTATCCGACACCTCAAATCGGTTTTGATTCCCAAACAATTAAGCGTATTTGTATTGAGTATTATGCCCAATACGATATATATTATACACCAGAATTCAAATAAGTCAACATTATATTGAGAAAAAACCTCAAACAAGGGCATGGAATTTAAATCATGTCTTTCGTCCCGCCAATCAAACAGTTTTCCGATACCGGTCCTATAAATGTATGGTAAAAATTATATAACAGCCGGCGGGATATGTCAAGGATATTGAGGAAATACAAACTTTGAGCGTGATAGAATTATGTATATTAATCTTATATTATCGACAAATTATAATAAATATTGACTTTTTTCATAGGTTATGTTAAAATAGATTATATTATTGTTATGGGGGGGATTTGCATTGAAGGCAACAGGCATTGTACGGAATCTGGATGAACTCGGGCGTATTGTTATACCCATCGAAATCAGGAACAGTATGAATATCAACAGCAAAGACGGTATGGAAATTTTCACCGATAAAGACAGCGTAATACTCAAGAAGTATGAACCTGGCTGCGTATTCTGCGGGCACGCGGATAATGTTACATATTTAAAAGGCAGGCTTGTCTGTTTCGATTGTATAAGAGATATGAATAAAAAGTATTAATCACGACCTTGCGCCTCTCAGGGCGTCTTAGGGATTTTTAATCTTAGAATAATATCGGCATAGTATGGTATGCATTACTATGCCGATATTATTTGTTCTGTTGCCGGTGGCAGGTCAAACTATGGTTAATATATTTAACCGCCGGTTAAACGCGCATTTCTTAACGTTCGCTGTACAACACAGTTTATTTTGATATAATAGTAATGGAAACAGGCCTGTTTACTATGAATATAAGGAGTAACGCAATGATACTGAAAATCGGTGAAAATATCAAAAGGCTGCGTAAGGCTAACGGGATGACACAGGAGCAGCTCGGCGAATTACTTTGTGTCTCTAGCGCGGCAGTCAGTAAATGGGAATCCGGAGACACTTATCCGGATATAACAATGTTATTTCCGCTTGCACACCTGTTTGAAATCAGTGTAGATGAACTGATGGGTTATGACGCGGCACGAACGGAAGCGGAAATTGGAGGAGCGATTAACGATTATAACCTGTTATGCCTTAAAGGACGTTTTGGCGAAGCCTCTGAACTCATACGTAAAGCAAGAACAGATTATCCAAACGATTACAGGATAATGCATTATTATATGTGGGAACTTGCAGGCGGCTCTGCGGATAACGATCCCGCCGTTCTCAATAACCACAGTGATGAATTCTTACAAATTTGCGACTGTATCCTTGGGGGATGCACCGATGAATATATTCGCCTTGAAGCGCTGACAATGAAGGCAAAGCTTCTCCATGCAAAAGGCAGCACGAAAGAAGCGCTTGAATTGCTGCGCGGTTTTCCGACGTGGTACCAAAGTTCCGGACAAAAAACAGAGCAGCTGTTCCCGAAGGATTCTGCCGAGTTCAGATATTGGGTACAAAAAAACCTGTATGAGCTTGCAGACTTTGCAGCGGACAAGGCCGTTAAAGCGGTTTTTTTTGATAACTCAATGCCAATCGGCGAAAAAGTTGACAGAATAGAGTCAATCGGCGATGCCCTGTCGGAACTTGGAGAAAAAACAAATGAAGCAGTCTTCGCGGTAATCGCAAAGTCGCTGTTCGGAAGGCTGGCAAATGACCTCACCTACCGCGGCGGAAACGTAAAAGATATTATCAGAACAAGAGAAAAGAATTTACAGGCAGTGAAAACGATAACCGAAAAAACGAAAGAAGATATTGTTCTTTTTGATGTGTATAAAGAGGCACACGGTACGGACAATCTTTTAACATGGACGGTGGAATGCCTCAGAGCGGTTGCAGGGAATCCTCAATCCCGGATTTCAAGCAATTTAGATTATATCGCCCTTCTCGATAAATACGCCGCGGAGATATGATAAAATGCACCATTAAGAGTTACACCCAAAGTATGTTTGACATGATTTAATGTGCAGCAATAACGGTTTGGCCGTAAAAAGAAACTCAGCCGTCACGCAGCGGCTGAGTCTTTTTATCGAGATAAACGCTATTCTGATATTTTTTCTATGTACGCGTCTATGTCCGACAGGGCTTTTTGTTCTTTTTTGGCGTAACTTGACGAGAAGTTGGCGGTGGCCTTTTTATATAACTCGCTGGTCAGCAGGATGCGCATGCCGCCCCAGTCGAATATATTGCCCAGGTCGTAGCTGCGGGAACCGAGGATTATGTCCAGCATGGTCTGGGATTCGTCGTCCCGGATAATCTTGCCGATAAGGGTGATCTCGTAAAACGCCGGTGTCAGGGTGTATTTGGATATGCCCGCCATCGATTCGAGGATGATTCCGGTGCGTTCGGTGTCGGAGGCGGTCATCGGTACCGAATAGGCGGTCAGATTGAAGGGGGAGTGGGTCTGATAGTAGTGCTTCTGTTCGCTGTCCCACTTGGGGGCGGGCAGAAAACCGAAATCGAAATCGGTGTCGCGGTAGAGGGTGGACAGCGCCAGGCTGCCGAAGATGAACAGTCCGTTGCCCTCGCCGAAGCTGACGTTGACGCCGAACTCCATCTCCAGGGAGTGCTGGTCGGACATGGTGGTATTCTCGTCGGCGTGAATCTCCAGGATGAAGTCGACCATTGTCGCGCTCCTGTCATCGTAGACGGTCAGCACGGGCAGCCCGTCCTCCTTCGAGGTTATCTTGCGGCCGGCGCCTGCCCAGAACGCGTATATATTGTAATGCTCGGAAAAGAGTCCATACTGATCCCAGTCGCCCATGACCCCGTCGCCGTCCAGATCCAGAGAGGCGGTTTTTGCCATATCATACATCTTTGCGACGGTCCAGTCCCCGCTGTTTACCAGGTCATAGGGATTCTCCAGATTCAGGTCGTCAATCAGTTTTTTGTTGAACAGGAAACACCAGGTGCCGTAGTTGTCCATTATGGATATGTCGCCGGTGGCGAAATGGATGCTGTCCAGCAGGGTGAAATCCTCGATGAGCCGCCGGTCCCACCAGCTGTTCTCCAGGTTGAGCCCGCTCAGCTCATGCAGGTCGATGAGATACCCGGAGGCCCCCATACCGGCCAGCTCGCTCAGCCCGTCGGTGACGGCGTCATAGGCGTCCTCTCCGGCAAGCACGGCGGTGGTCACCGTGTTGCGCGGTCCGGCGACGTCCACTTCCTCTATTTCGATATTGTAGCGTTCGCTGAGCATGAGGTTGCGCTTGTAGACCGCGTCGTTTATCGGCTCGCCGTTGACCGTCTCGCTCCAGACATCCCGGGTCCACCACAGATTTGCGTGGTCGGCCTCATTGCGGTCTACGATTTTGAACGCGTAGCCCTCGTAATCGGCCTCGGGCTGCGACGCCATAAACTGCTGCAGCAGGTCCTCGTCGGTCGGCTCGCCGGTTGTTTGGGCTTCCGTCAGGGCTGCGCTTTCGGTACTGTCCACGGCCCCGTCGGCGCAGGCGGCACAGGGCAGCAAAAGGGCAAATAAAAGCGCGAGGGAGATTAGCTTGATGTTATGCATTATCTTTCCTCCGGTATCATTGAAATATGATGTAATTGTTAAAATAAAGTATAGTGCATTTTCAACAAAATGTCAACAAAATAACCTCAATCCCGTCCGTCACACAAAATAAGCCTCAGTCCCGTACGTCTTTGCCGGCGATGACGGCGTCGTATGTCCGCTCGTCCAGGGGATAGGACTGCATAAGTTTTATCCCCGCGAGAAAGATCAGCGCGGGCAGGGGTCCGATGGCGAGGCGGATGGCAAAGATGGCCGTCTGCGGCTGAACGGCAAGATTGGGCACAAAGCCGGCCAGACTCAGCAGCGCGCCGGAGAAGGCCGCGGAGAGGGCGACGCCGCATTTTGAGAAGAAGGTCCACATGCCGTAATAGGCGCCTTCTTTGCGGGTTCCGGTTTGGACGGCGTCCACCTCCACGACATCGGGCAGCATGGCGAAGGGGGGTACGTAACCGAATCCGACGCCGACCCCGGCGAAGACCATGAGGACAAAGGTGAAGGTCATGCCGAAAATATGTCCGAAGGCGAACAGGGTCACGCAGCTGACGGTCAGAATACCCAGCGCCAGCTGGTAGGTGCGCTTCTTGCCGATCTTTTTGGCGACCGGCACCGACAGGGGCACGCAGATCATGGCGACTCCGAGCAGCATGACCAGGGCGACGGTGGTCATCGGTTCGTTTCTGTATATATACTTAAAGTAATAGACCAGCATGGTCTGAACAAAGGTAATGCCCGTGAGATTGAGCGTATAGACGGCGGCGAGCCGCATATAGACGTGGTTTTTAAAGACAATCTTAAAGGTATCAAAGAACTTCTCGGTCGGGCGCGGCGTTTGGGAATGGTCGGGTTCGCGGACCGCAAAGAATGTAATCAGTATGCTGCCGGCCATGATAATACCGAATATCAGCCCCACAATCGGATAACCCGCCCGGTCGCCGCCGGCCAGGTCGATGATGGGCAGAACGAGAGCGGCGCCCAGGATGGTACCGATGACCGCGAAACTGAAACGAAAGCCGTTGAGGGCGGTCCGTTCTTTAAAATCCTTTGTAATCTCGGGGGTCAGCGAACCGTAGGGTATGTTCACAACGGTGTATGCGGTGTTGAGCACGCACAGAGAGACGGTGGTCCAGACCATACCCGCCGCCTGCGCGCCGCTGAAGTCGGGAGCCGAGAAGAAATATGCCATGGACAGCAGCAGGGGCAGGGCGCCGAAGAGGAGATAGGGGCGGCGCCGTCCCCAGCGGGAGCGCGTGCGGTCGGAGATAAAGCCCATCATCGGGTCGGTTACGGCGTCCCAGAACTTGCCGATGAGTACCACCGCCCCCGCCAGCACCGCGGCAAGGCCCACGGTATCGGTGAGATAGATGAGGGAATAAAAACCCATGGCGGTGAAAAAGAGATTGCCCCCCAGGTCGCCGACCCCGAAGCCGGCCTTGACACGCAGCGGCAGTTTTTGCCCGTTATCCTTCTTTTTCATAATGACCCTTTCATTTATAAATAAATATTTTAAAATTTAATCTTTGATTTGTTTTCCGGAACGGTATTGTTTAATGCAGTCTTCGTATATCCGGGCCAGATCACCTGTGGCGTCGCTGACCGTCTGCCTCGGTTTGGCGCGGAATGCGTCCAGCCTTTCGGTGAGGTCCATACAGGGGCCGGGTATAATGACCGCCTTTTTGCGGATGTTGTTGGGCCGGTTTGAGATGTTGCCCCCCGTGAGCCGGTTTACCAGGTCCTGCAGGTTCAGCACCGTCTCCGCCACCCGGTCGAAATCGGGAGTGTAATAGTCCGCATCGTGGTAGGCCATGAGGTCCACAAACTCCATGTGCTTCATGGCGTGCCGCCCCTCGCCCGCGCGCCTTTGGGCAAACGCTTCTTCAAGGGCTGACATATCTTCGGGCAGGTCCTCAGGGCTGACCCGGTTCCATCCCTCAAGCCTTACTTTGTACATTCTCTGCATGATATTTTCCGAGTCCGTATTGTTTTTATTGTTAATTAAATCGATGCCCAGCATATGCTCGGCGACGTCCAGCGCCGCGGGCAGCAGGGCTCTCCAGCGCAGCTGCCGGCTGTCCTCTTCTTTATCGGGGCTGAACCCGTAGGTTTGGGCGTAGTATGCCTCGGTCATATCCAATACGCGGGTCTCAATCGCCTCGGCCCGGGCCATCAGGACCTGCGGTGTCGGATCCCGGACCGGTTCAGATTCCATACCGCACTGCCTCTCCAGCTGCGCCAGGGCCGCGCTGATTTTTTTTATGTCCCTTGTATCATACCGGTAGTGGACCGACAGGGGCAGGATTATTACCTTTTCGGACCGCCCGGCCTTCGCGAGCTCCCCGGCGCACCTCAGGCCCAGATGGACGGTACCCGGTTCTATGCGCGGCAGCGTTTCACTGTGATAGGAAATCTGACCTTCGGGGGCGATGCCGACCACCCACGGGCCGTCCCTGAGCAGGCTTCTGATGTTTTTGAGGCTGTCGGCGTTGTATTTGACGTGATAGACCGGGAGCGCGCCCGCCCGCGGCAGGATAAAATTGATGAACGCTCCGCCCCACAGGGGAACGGCGTAATCGTGCAGAAATCTCATATGTATCCGCCGCTTGTTTTTGTCGTAAGCCGGCATAATATTTTCGAAAAGATGGAATAAAAGCTGGGGCTCATCGCCGTAGGGATGGCGGAACGCCGCAATCAGCCGCGTGCGCCCCATGCGGAAATCCTCCAGCGCCGCGGCTATGAGCTCCGGTTCCCGGACCTCGATGCCGCTAAAAGAAAGGGCGAAGCGCAGATAGAAGGGCAGCAGTCGCCGGCCCAGCCCCACCAGAGGCTCGGAGAGCTGCGACGGAGCCAGAGTCCGCCTTTTGCGCAGTTGAGGTTTTTTCATATGTACCTCCGGTAAGTCCTGTACTAACCATTATTATAATCCCGTCGGGGATTTTCGTCAATATTGATAAATAAAAAACAAAATATACAAAAGAGGGTGAATCCTTCATTCGTATGGTTGTAATTTATTCTGCGGTTTCCCGAATTATTTCAAATTTGATCTCAACATCCTTCGGCAAGGCTAAATCACACTCTCAATACCCTTTAAAATAGCGCACGGCACGGGACAGGCCGCGTGTTTGCAATATTTTTTTTGCCGATTCATATACTTTAGATTCACCGAAATGCGAAAAACATTCCTCATACGCGTCAACCTCGCTAAGTTCCCGCACCATAGCCTGAATGTCGGGGCAGTCTGAAATAATTTCAATAAATGTATTTTGTTTTGTATTTTGTTTGTCCCGTGAACTTGATTTTATGATTGATTTCAAGCCGCAGGCTCCCGGGTTTACCCTGACCTCTACCATATTATATACGCCGCTTCTTTTAATAATCATCTTTAAGTTCCGCGCTTCGGTCCTGCTCTGAATCACAGTAGTATTTTTGTAATACATTGATAATTTCTTCAACCCGGTGATCGGCAATACAATAGGTAATACTCCGGCCTTTCTTTGTAAAATCCAGTATTCCGTGGGCTTTTAATATAGCCAGGTGCTGTGACAGTGCCGACTGGGTAATGCCGGGCACCTTCTCCGCGATTTCACCGACCGTTTTGGCGCCTTCCATCAGGGCGCAAAAGATCATCAGCCGGTTTTCATTGGCCAGCACCCTGAGAAGCTGAGCCAGCCGTTGCGCTTTCTTCTCCATTGTTTCCAATGTTCCCGGTCTCTCCGGTCTTTCCGTATTGTTCAACGTCTTTTCCCCCTTTGTTTTTAATAAGGCAGATGCCCATTGTCATGGTGCCCATCGGACAATAAACGCACCAGGACCGGGGTCTGAAAATTGCCATGGTAATAAGCCCGAGCACCGTTGATGTCAGCATGACCCCGTAAAATCCAAAGGCGAATTGGGCAGCCCAGGGGGTTACAAAGGCGGTATTTGTCCAATGCCACGGCAGCTTGAAAACCCAGAGCAGCGTTACCGCCTCTTTTAACGGCGCGCCGGCGAACACAGTATATGTAAAATAGAGCATGAGCATAAACATAGTCATGAAAAATGCCAAAAAGCCGTATCGAAACCACGGCGAACGCATAAACTTGGGCGGGTCTTTCTTCAGCGAGAGTCCGAGCTTATCCCCCAGCAGGGTAAACAGCTGCCCCCGCCCGCAGTATTTGTTGCAGTATGCCTTGTTTCCCTTTGTTAACGCGATTGTGAGCGGCGTAATAAAACATATCAAACCAAGCCACGCAAACAGAATGTTGAAGAATCCGA
>JAQVWU010000416.1 GCA_028709565.1 Eubacteriales bacterium | reverse complement strand
AGATTTACCGAAAGATGACTGATTACGGCATGGCGCTGGAGGTCAACACCTCCGGTCTGCGGCAGGGCGACGGTATGACCCTGCCCGACACCGGCCTGATCAGGTTATACAGGGAATGCGGCGGCGTGCTGCTGACCGTTGGTTCGGACGCCCACAAACCCTCCGACGCGGGAGCCGATATTCCGTTTGTATACGATGTACTGGCGGGTTTGGGATTCGGCTATGTGACCTTCTTTATGGAAGGCAAGCCCGAATTTATTAAAATAAAATAATCTGCCGGGAAAGGGGATATTTTGGATAATTCGGATAATCTAAATAATTTGGAGAACCTGGAGAACTTGGATACCATACCAAAGTCGGATCCGGACACCGTTGTCCGCGCCATGAAAGAGCAGAGTGCCGACACCCTGCAATTTTTCGACAGGGAAACCTCGGATATTGTCACCGTTCGCGAGCGCTATTTCCGTATCGCCGCCGACTGGGGACGCATATCGGGATTTCGTTCTTTTCCTCCCGATGAGCTGAATTTGATTACCGCAGCCCGCGATATAATATCGGACAGCGCGAATTATATCTCCCTGCCCCGTCGGGAACTGATCGATTATAAAAAACTCATGTCCGATTTTATCGATAAAACGGAGGACGAAAAAGTAAAAAAGAAACTGCACACGGCGGCTAATGCGATATTGGGCAATAAATATAAAAGATTTATAGCCGCAATCGAACGCCTGGAACTCGGTGACCGCTGGCAGACCTTTATTGACGGTATATATCGCGAAACGGTACGCATCTGGTGCGAAAAAAATAATATATTGATGAATTAAAAACAGGAGACCGCGCAATCAAATGAAAATTTTGTACTTTAAGCTCCGAAACTGCCCATACTGCATTGAGGCAGACAGGCGGCTCAGGGAGCTTGTTGCCGAAAATCCCAAATACGCGGATATAGAAATTGAGACCATCGACGAGAGGGAACAGACCGCTTTGGCCGACAGTTATGATTATTACTATGTCCCCACCTTTTTCGCAGGCCGCAAAAAGCTTCACGAAGGTGTGACGACAAAAGCGAAAATCAAGGCTGTTCTGGATTACGCCGCCGGCAGACACAAATAATCAAGCGGACAGCCCGTCATACCGATTTAATGTATGACGGGCTGTCTGTATTTAATTTAATTCAATCATTCGGTTATGCCTGCCAGCCGGGCGTACTTTTCCTTGGCTTCCTTCTCGGCCTGGGCAAAGAGTTCCTTTGCGCGGTCGGGGAAGGTACGGGTAAGCGCGCTGTAGCGGGTTTCGGTCATGATAAAGTCTTCGTATGAGAGGGTAGGTTCTTTGGAATCGAGGGTGAACTTCTTTTCCGCGGCGGGATTATAGCGATACATGTGCCAGTAACCGGCGTTGACCGCCTTCTTGGTTTCGGCTATTCCGCCTTTAAGTCCGCCCTTGATACCATGGTTGATGCAAGGCGAATAGGCGATGATAACCGACGGACCGTTATAGGCTTCAGCCTCGTTTATCGCCTTGATGCTCTGGTTATAATCGGCGCCCATCGCTATCTGGGCGACATAGACGTAACCGTAGCTCATTGCAATCGCGCCCAGGTCCTTCTTTTTTGTGGATTTGCCGGACGCCGCAAACTGCGCGATGGATCCGGTAGGCGTTGCCTTTGAAGCCTGACCGCCCGTATTGGAATAAACCTCGGTATCAAACACCAGGATATTGACATCCTCGCCGGAGGCTATTACATGGTCCAGTCCTCCGAAACCTATATCGTATGCCCATCCGTCACCGCCGAAGATCCAGATGGATTTCTTGACAAACAGGTCCTTCATCGCGAGCGCTTTTTTGTACAGACCATCAAACTCACATCCGCATGAACCGCATTCCTCAACCGCCTTAAGCAGCGCGGCTTCAAGAACCGGAGCGGCGGCTTTCGATGCCTCGCCGTCATGCATAGCTTCCATCCAGGTTTTGGCGGCGGCATCCACCGTATCATAGCCGCTCTCGGCTAATTGTGTGATAATCTGCTCGAGCATCTCTCTGCGCTGACGGGTGGCGGTAGCCATTCCGAAACCGTATTCGGCATTGTCCTCAAACAGCGAGTTTGCCCACGCGGGACCGTAACCCAGCTTGTTTGTGGTGTAGGGGGTGGAGGGCGCGGAACCGCCCCATATGGAGGAACAGCCGGTAGCGTTGGCGATAATCATCCGGTCGCCGAACAGCTGTGTGACCAGCTTGGCATAGGGGGTCTCACCGCAGCCGGGGCACGCGCCCGAGAACTCAAGCAGGGGCTGCTTGAACTGCGATCCCTTGACGGTGGTGGGTTTGAACTTGGCGAGCACATCCGGGTCATCGGTATATTTGTAGGCGTATTCAAAGTTTTTCTGTCCGGAAAGCTGTGTTTCCAGGGGCTTCATAATCAGTGCCTTGGCGCCTTTTTTGCCCGGGCAGACGGTGGAACAGGAACCGCAGCCGGTGCAGTCCATAACCGACACGGTGATACCGAAACGATACCCGGGCATACCGGTCATATTCAGAAGACCGGAGTCATCGGCAATCTCATCGCCCTCTTTTAACGCAACGGGACGGATAACGGCGTGCGGACAGACATAAGAACAGAAATTGCACTCTATGCAGTTTTCGGGCTGCCACTCGGGTACATCAACGGCAACGCCGCGCTTTTCAAAGGCGGCCAGTCCCTGCGGGAAGGCGCCGTCGGCATTGGCCACAAAGGCGGAAACCGGCAGGTCATCGCCCTTCTGAGCGTTCACCGGCTCCAGTAT
>JAQVWU010000052.1 GCA_028709565.1 Eubacteriales bacterium | reverse complement strand
TTTCGAAGCAATCTTCGGAGCGTAAACTTTCATTAAGACAGTTGAATCGTTGAGCAATTTGCGGTGTTTAATCTCAAACATATAAATAACCTCCGAATTTGTTTTTATCAGTTATATTATATCAAATTTAACGGATTTTACAATAGGTTATCGAATGTTTTTTCTTTTTCTGACAATCAGGTAAAATTTCAAAATTACAGGAACGTATTATGGTCTCTTGTAGTTTAAAGTCAGACCGTTCCATGCCGATTGGTTGACGATGTTAACGAATGTCTTTCCGCAGTTCATTAAAAGAGGGCTGCCGTCGATATTCGTCAACATCATGGCAATATCCTTGCTTTTCTTTGTCCAGACTATAGGTATATATTTTCCGCCGGAAACGTAATATCCGTCGCCGCTGCCGACAGTGTCTACATTGACATGACCATAGGCATCACCTGTGTAGGAATGGGGAAGATTCAGAATCAGCACATTGGTAAATTCGAGCTGTTCATCATTCGCGCCGTCAATATGCGGAACTCCGTTAAACTGATAACGTTTATATGTATCGGTTTTGGAATTATAAATATATTGCGGAAAATGCGCGTTATTATATGTTATGATAACATGCCTCGCTTCCCCGCCGCCTGTCATTTCACTCTTTTTGCCGTTGTAATCAACAAAATTAAAAGGGGAATTATAAGTATCTTTAATATCCGTACGGTATTTTTTATATTTGACCGAAGCGGCTATTCGCGGACCGGTAATCATCAGACTGTGTTCATAACCCATATTGACTTTACGCCATTCATCGCGGTAAAAAGCGTCGGGCAGATACATATTTACACCGTCAAGATTATCCACCCTGCGGTCTCTGATCTCTACATATGCGGTGTTGCTCCCGCCCGCATGCACATATACCGCGTCATGATTTGCGGCAAAATCCAGATAATATTCACGTGATGAACGAACGGAACCTATTTCCGACGCGTTCTCATAATTAAGCATAAACATCAAAAGACGTGTAGTGCCGCCTTCGACAAGGCATTCATATATTACATCCGCCTGACTGATGCCTATTTGCGGGCAGCTGATCTTTATGTTATTAATCATGATTGCGGCCGGGCGTTTATAATACTCGGATTTTGTCGCCGGCAATCCGGTCAGCATATTTATAAAGCCGGATGTCAGACGTTCCGCTTTTACTCCGTTCTCAGGTTCCGCAGGTTTATTCATATCTTTAACTATATTATCTGTATCTTTATCAGCCGGCTCGTTTTTCTGTGTTTCACCGGCACTTGTCTCTTCCGGCGGTTCAGTGAGCGGTTCTGCTTCGATCGCCGGTTCGGTAACTTCTTCGGTTACGGGTTCGGCTGTTTGAGTTTCCTCGTCATTATCTTTGTTGTTGTTTTTTTCAGAAATTATTTCAGCTTCGGTCCCGGTCAGTTCCGCTGCGGACGGCAGGTTTTCCTTTTTACATCCCGTAAGAATAAATACCGCAATTATGACGACAATCAGTGATAGAAACAACATTAATCTCGCGTATTTCATAAAAAAACTCCCTGTCATGCCTGTGTAAATCGACATGAAAAATTATAACTCGATAAATAATATTTAGATTATAATACACAATACTTTTATTGTCAATATGCAGACATCAAATCTGGTCCGGTCTGACCCGGTCTGTTTTGATATGAAAATAACTCCTCTCAGAAATCTTAATGCTGAGGGAGTTAAATTATCGGTTTATTATTATTACGTTTCATCACGTTTTATCATTTTCGTTTAATTTATTGAGCCAGATTAATCCAATGTCCATTGCGTCATAAAGGTTGTTTTTTTCAAATTGTTTAACCACACGTTCATGAGAGGGTTTGGTTGTATCGGTGCTTAATATCTGCACCAATATTTTGCTGGGGGCTTCATATGCGGTCCCCTCTGCCATATCGGCGGACAGAATTATCATGAACAATATATATTTATCGGTCATATCACCGTAACACATTGCGTTCTTCTCTCTGACCAGTGGTTTCCCGAGATACGTTAAATATTTGTCTTTATCGATTATTTGTTGCGCCATATTATATCCTCCAGTCATACTTTTAATGCAGGTGTATCTAAATAATATCAGACCGTTCGGGCAAATAATATTATATATTATATAATACCTTATTTAAGCCGCCGTGTCAAGTAAAGTGAATTGTTTAATTTGTAAATTTTATGATGTAAGCATATATGTCAGTCATTCGATATAAACGGTGTACGTCTCAGGTCGTCTTCGGCGCTTTCGCTTCTTGCCAGCGAATACAAAGCCTCGGACCTTTGTCTTCGGTTAATCTGGTCGATAAAAACCGCATCGTCTTGATGGCGCTTGACATGCGATGGTTTTGTCAGTATGATTATGTCACTGCCTCTGTTTGAACGCAAAAAATCCGTGCCTTTTTTATTGGCCGCAAGCAGACGCGTAAAACGCGGTCTTTCCTTAAGATTCCCGGCTGTCACTTTGAGCATACAATTGATAACGGTGCGCCGTAAACGGGCATTTGTGTAACGTTTCGTAGCAGCCATCTCAAATAATTCATTGAGGTTTGAGGCCTTTGCCGCGCTGTTACACAACCGTCCTGCAAGACCGCCCGCAGCGCCCTCAAAAGAAGCAAGCTCATCCCTGTCGGCAAGTCTCAGACGGGCTAACACAGCGGTACCGAGTTTGTCAAAACATGTCGCCCGGTTTTGCATGTATATTTCAAATGCCTCACACGGGACAAGGGTCCGTAAACCTTCGAGGTTGCCGCCGTACAGCATCCTCCGCGATTCGGTCGCAGTCTCGTTTCCTTCGCGTAAAACGACCATAGGTTTCACCCGGCTGCCGGTCATCCGCAGTGCGCGTAGATATTCCAGACCCAGAATATCGTTCGGTAAAACCGGGAGTCTTTTGCCGTATAATTGAAAATATATATCATCCCGTAATATAATCTCCGAGACTGTTCCTGAACGGCGCTGCTTTTTTGCTTTGGCATACGCCGTAATATATGCATCCGACAGTATATTGTCAGCCGCTCCCGTAAGTACGCCAAGATCGCCCGATTCGCTGCCGAAGCACAGATAATCGACGCTCTTAAATGAGTTCAGTATATCAATGGCGCCCCGTGCGAAATATTCCGCGCTGCCTGAAGACCATGGAAAGGGTAATTCCAACACAAGGTCAGTGCCGCACTTAAGTGCCGTTTCGGCTCTTACATGCGCTGGGAGACAAGCGGGTCCGCCTCTTTGAACCCAGTTGCCGCTCATCAGTGAAATGACGGTGGTATCCTTACCCTTTTTCATGAATTCATCACGTATAATGTTAATTTGCCGCAAATGTCCGTTATGAAATAGATTATATTCACATATAATAACAATAGATATCATCACATTTTGTAACTTCCTAAGAATTCTTGTTTTATATATTGTAATTATTAACGTTTTGATGTATAATAAATGTAATATGTAACATAAATAATATAATATTTCCGGAGGATATTTTTAATGAAAGTACTTGTGGTAAACGCGGGAAGTTCCTCACTCAAGTATCAGCTGTTCAACACAGAAACAAACAATGTAGATGCCAAAGGTATATGCGAACGCATCGGTATCGACGGCAGAATAGAGCATAGTACTTCCCTGATGGAAGAAAAAATAAAGTGCGACATGCCTATGCCGAACCATTCGGTAGCAACCAGAATAGTCGTGGAGTTTCTTACCGATCCTGAAGTGGGATGCATAACGGACATGAGTGAAATTGAGGCTGTCGGTCATCGAATAGTACACGGCGGAGATTATTTCTCCGAGAGTTGTCTTGTTGATGATTCGGTTATCGCAAAGCTCGAACTGTGCGTCGATATCGCGCCGCTGCATACCTCACCTCACCTGATGGGTATTCGCGGCTGTATGGAGGTTATGCCCGGGATACCGCAGGTTGTAGTTTTTGACACCGCGTTCCATCAGACCATGCCCTCCAAAGCATATTTTTACCCCATTCCGTATACTCTTTACGAAAAATACAAAATACGCCGTTATGGTTTCCACGGCACATCACACCGTTATGTGTCCCATATTATGTGTGATATACTCGGTCGTGTTGAAAACACAAAGATTGTCACCTGTCACATCGGCAACGGTTCCTCAATTTCGGCGGTAAAAGACGGTAAGGTTATCGATACCAGTATGGGTTTCACACCTCTTGACGGGGTCGAGATGGGAACCCGCTGCGGTTCAATCGACCCGTCAATCGTCACATTCATTATGAAACATGAAAATATAGATCCCGATGATATGAATGACTTCATGAACAAGCAATGCGGATTCCTCGGCGTTTCCGGTAAATATGCCGACAGCCGGGATATCGAAAAGGCGATACTTGAAGGGGATAAAAAGTCACTGCTGGCGGCGAATATTCTGGCATATCAGATACAAAAATATATCGGTTCTTACGCTGCGGCGATGAACGGACTTGACGCGGTAGTATTTACGGCGGGGATGGGTGAAAACAATCCTGAACTGCGGACCCGTGTCTGTACCAATATGGAGTATTTCGGCATAGAATTGGATGCCGAAATCAACGAGGCGGCTCATCACCAAAGCAATATTGTAAAGCTCTCTACAGACGCGTCCAGGGTAGGTGTTTATCTTATTCCCACGAATGAGGAACTGGTAATCGCCTCCGAAACGCAAAAAATAGTATCCGGCATAAAATAACAATTGACAGCAGCGCAAGGGTTGATTAGAAAAAAGGAGTGGTTTCGGTCACGCCTTTTTTTTATCGGCTTTATGCTGTTCGTATATTTAAAAGAACAGAGGTATCATGGGTAAATACTTCTGTTCCGTTTGTTTATATCAATAACCGCCTCAAAAATCGCTAGTTATTCTTCCCGGTTTTCCCAGTTATGATAAACTTCCTGAACGTCATCGTTGTCTTCGAGCAGTTCAAGCAGCATATTCATCTTCTTAATGTCCTCCTCGTTTTCGAGGATAATGTTTGACTCGGGTATTTTATCTCTTTCACCCGATATTATCTTATAGCCCTTCTGTTCAAGCGCTGCCGTAACGGTATATACATCATTTGGCCCGGTAATTATTTCATAGATATCATCCTCGGAGGAGATGTCTTCGGCACCCGCGTCAAGCGCGTCCTCCATGAGCCGCTCCTCATCTATACTATGATCTTTTTCAATTATGATTATGCCTTTATCGGTAAACATATAACTTACGCAGCCGGTTTGGCCGAGATTTCCGCCGTATTTATCGAAATAATGCCGTAAATCGGACGCGGTGCGGTTGCGGTTATCGGTTGCGGTTGTCACTATAACGGCAACTCCGGACGGTCCGTAACCTTCATATATAATCTCTTCGTAAGTGATATCATCCGCGTTGCCTGCCTTTTTGATAATTCTGTCTATATTATCATTCGGCACATTGTTTTGTTTCGCTTTCGTTATCAAATCACGCAGACGGCTGTTTGATGACGCGTCAGCCCCGCCCTCGCGGATTGCTATGGTCATCTCCTTGCCGATTTTCGTAAATATTTTTGCACGCTGCGCATCGGTTTTTTCTTTTTTGTGCATAATATTTTTCCATTTGCTGTGTCCTGCCATTTATATCACCCTGATTATTTTATATATTCTGCCTATATTCTGTCTGTTTTTCTCATACATATCAGATTGAATGCGTTGCCGAGTACGTGTTTGACGGCTGCGGTTAATTTGATGCGGAATGAACGGATATCCCCGTCTTTTGCCGACAGGATGGGACAATCATGATAAAAGCGATTAAATGCCGTGCATACATCTATAATATAACGCGTAATGATATACGGTTCATATTCACTTATAGCCGACTCAACGCGTTCCGGAAAAAGCGACAATATTTTTAGCAGCGCTGTTTCTTCATCGGCTGTGATTTTTGCGCCGTCACCGTATTCGCCGCCTTTTTGCAGAATGCTGCAGGCGCGCGCATAGGTATATTGAGCATACGGACCTGTGTTGCCGTCGAAATTCAGCGCGTCGTCCAAAACGAAGTTTATATCTTTGATTCTGCTGTTATACAGATAATGGAACACTATGGCGCCCACGCCGACCGCTTCGGCGACTTCTTCCCTGTTCTGTAACTCCGCGTTTTTTTCTTCCATGATTTCGCTCACTTTATCTATTGCCATGGCAAACAAATCACGCAGCAGAATTACATTGCCGGTCCGGGTCGCAAGCTTTGAACCGTCGATACTTACCGTTCCGTAGGGGATATGAACCAATTGATCCGCCCATTGATATCCCATCAGTTCAACTACTTTAAACCACTGGGCAAAGTGGAGACTCTGACCGGCTGAGGTTACATATATAGCTTTATCAAAATTATAGGTGCGCTTGCGGTAAACCGCGGCTGCTATATCCCGTGTCGGATATAATGTGGAACCGTCACTCTTCAATATAAGGCACGGGGCCATGTTAAATTGTTCAAGGTTTACGAGTGACGCGCCGTTGTCGGTTTTTAATAAACCCTTTTCCCGCAGAATTTCTATCTGCTCAGGCATTTTATCGGTGTAAAAACTCTCGCCTTTATAACTGTCAAATTCAATGCCCAGCTGTTTATATGTCTTTTGATACTCGGTTATACTGATCTCTATAAACCATTTCCACAAAGCCGTATTGCTTTGGTCACCATGTTCAAGTTTGGTGAACTCGGTCCGCGCCTCATCCTCAAGGGATTTGTTCTTTTGAGATTCCTCATGAAAACGCACATAGAGGGCGACAAGCGCGTCAATCCCACCCGTTTCTATATCCTGCGCCGATCCCCATTTGCGATAAGCGACAATCAGCTTGCCGAACTGTGTACCCCAATCGCCGAGATGGTTTATTGAAACACATTTAAAACCCGCAAATTCGTGCAGCATACGCAGTGAATGTCCGATAACCGTAGTGCCGAGATGTCCGATATGAAAGGGTTTTGCGACATTGGGGGATGAATAGTCAAGCACAACGGTTTTTCCCTTACCCATATCCGAAGAACCGTATGATTCACCCTGTTTTATTATTTTATCAAGCACGTTTCCGGCTAAATAATTTTTATCTATATAAAAGTTCAGGTATCCGCCGGCTGTTTCCACATGATCGATTCCCTCGCATTCAAAACCTGCCGCAAGCGAGGCGGCAATTGAAGGAGGCGCTGCCTTAAGGCGACGGCTTAGTTTGAAACAAGGCAGCGACAGGTCGCCTAATTTGCTGTCAGGCGGGTATTCAATCATAGAGGCAAGCTCATGAGTATCAATTCCGATTGACAGGTTCAAAACGGCGGCTATGTTATTTTTAAGGTTATGCATTAATTGTTCATTCCTCATTCCTTCGGCTGAGTTTGTGTTGTTATATTATTTCTTCTTTCTGGTCGCAAATAAAAATATCATTGCCGCCACCGCCGCGACACCGGCAATTACAATCCAGATTACCGGTTTATCACTTGTGAAGGGGTTGGCTATCAGATAATCATATGTGATGTTCACAATTACACCCTCTTTTAAATTATTATAATCATTTTATCATAAATTTATATATTTGGCAATAGTTAAATCGAAATATGCCGGATTTGTGAATATTATAATTTCATATTGACAAAATCACACACTTGTGATATTATAGTGTAAAGCATTTCGCTTTACACTAACGGAGGTTGATTTATGTCTGACGCGGATATCGAAAAAAACATCAACATAAGTCATCTGTTTGATTATTACGGCGGATTGCTGACCGAACGGCAGCAGGAGGTTGTAGGTCTTTATTACAATGACGATTTATCACTGGGTGAAATTGCCGAATTAATCGGCATTACACGGCAAGGGGTTCGGAACGCGGTCAAAAAAGGTGAAGCTTTGCTGACAAATTATGAGGCAATATTGGGCTTTGCCGGCAAATTCGACGCGGTCACCGAAGCGGCGGAAAGTTTGATTGATATAATTGATAAAATTGATAAAATTGATAAAACGGTATTGGATCCAGAGATCAAACATCTGTCAGATAGATTAAAATACGCTATACAGGCAGCTTTTATATAAGCGTTCGAATTAACTTCAACACACAATAAACATCGGGTGATATATATGTTTCAAAATCTTCAGGATAAAATAAACGCAGCATTTAAAAAATTCAAAAATAAAGGCAAACTTACCGAAAAAGACGTCAAAGAAGGTATGCGTGAAATAAAACTTGCGCTGCTTGAAGCCGACGTAAACTTTAAGGTGGTACGGGAGTTCATCAATCAGGTTACCGCGCGGGCTGTCGGTTCCGAAGTCCTGGAGAGCTTAATGCCCGCTCAACAAATAATTAAGATTGTCAATGAAGAGCTGACTGCTCTGATGGGCGGAACAACGGTAAAACTTACAATCTCACCCAAACCGCCAACGGTCATTATGATGGTGGGGTTACAGGGGTCCGGAAAAACCACCCATGCGGCCAAGATTGCGAATATGTTAAAAAAGCAAGGCAAACGGCCTTTATTGGTAGCATGTGACATTTACAGGCCGGCTGCCATTAAACAGCTGCAGATTGTAGGCGCTCAGGTCGGTGTTCCGGTATTTGAGCTGGGTGACCGGCAGAAACCGGCGGATATCGCAAAAGCCGGTTTGGCCCACGCCGTAAAGCATGGCAACGATGTTGTCTTAATCGATACGGCAGGGCGTCTCCAGATAGATGAAGCCATGATGGAAGAACTCTCGGACATAAAACAATCGGTTTCGCCCCATGAGATTCTGCTGGTTGTGGACTCCATGACCGGTCAGGACGCCGTAAATGTAGCTGAAGTTTTTAACGAAAAAATCGAAATAACCGGTGTTATCCTGACAAAACTCGACGGTGATACAAGGGGCGGAGCGGCCCTCTCGGTGCGCTATGTCACCGGTAAGCCGATAAAATATGTAGGAACGGGAGAAAAACTTGACGCTATCGAACCCTTTCATCCCGAACGTATGGCATCACGTATTCTGGGGATGGGGGATGTTCTCTCGCTTATAGAAAAAGCCGAGGCGGCTTTTGATGAAAAAAAGGCGGAGGAACTGGAACGCAAATTACGCGAACAGTCCTTTTCGCTGTCCGATTATCTTAACCAGTTCAAACAGATCAAAAACATGGGTTCTATGGAACAGTTGTTGTCCATGATGCCCGGCGTTAAACCCGGCGCTCTCAAGGATGTAAAAATCGATGAGCGCCAGATAAGCCGAATGGAAGCGATAATTCTGTCAATGACTCAGCGGGAGAGGGATAAACCCGATGTCATAAACGCCTCGCGTAAAAAGCGCATAGCCGCGGGCAGCGGGACGTCGGTTGAAGAGGTCAATAAACTGCTGCGTCAATATGATCAGACCAACAAACTGATGAAACAGTTTACCGGCGGAGCGCCGGGCGGCAAGAAGTTCGGCAAAAAGGGCAGAATGAACATGCCCTTTTAATAAAAACCACAGGCAATAATTTATATATAATATTCATTAATTTTAATTTTGGAGGACTTGTTATAATGGCAGTAAAAATCAGACTTAAAAGAATAGGCGCAAAAAAGATGCCTTTTTATCGCATCGTAATCGCCGACAGCAGAACACCGCGTGACGGACATTTTATTGAAGAAATAGGATATTACAATCCCCACACCGATCCCGCCGATGTTAAAATCGACGCCGAAAAGGCAGCTAAATGGATTAAAAACGGTGCGCAGCCTACCGAAACCGTCAGATCTCTGTTAAAGAAAAACGGAATACTGGACTGAATTATTTTTATACCGGACATTGGACAACAACAGCCGCTGAATATAGCCGGCAATTTAAACATTGCCGGAGAACACGGAGTATATAATGGCAGATTTAGAAAAAACATTATCGGATATAGCAAAAGCTATTGTTGACGATAAGGACGCCGTTTCTATAATAAAAACAGAGGACGGAAACAATGTAACACTTCAGTTAAGTGTTGCTCCGGATGATATGGGGAAAGTTATCGGCAGACATGGTAAGATTGCTAAAGCGATCAGAATGGTTTTAAAAGCCGCCGCCAATAAATCCGGTCTGAAGGTTACGGTTGAGATAAAATAGACAGCAATTCATTAATTTAGACAGAAATCACGTTAAATTTCTGTTAAATGTAATTATTTATATTGACTTTTATAACGTGATATGTTATAATTAACACAATAAAATGTATGTATGGCTCAATAGGGTTGTATGTGCAAAAACAATATAATAAGAAGCGGCGGTAATCTTCAGAATCCGGTGCTTTTTATTATTTTCTCTCACAGACGACTTTTGCCGAACATTTTAAAGTTAAACTATTGACAGTCCCGTTTTTATATGTTATAATTACTAACGTTCAATTCAAGTTCAATTCAAAAGGTTTATATTATAATTTCGGGGTGTGGCTCAGTTTGGTAGAGTGCATGGTTCGGGACCATGAGGCCGCGCGTTCGAGTCGCGCCACTCCGACCATTTTCCGGCATATAAAACGAAACGGCTTTGCGATATATTTACCGCAAAGCTGTTTTTTTGTTTTTATTCACACCATATAACAGCCAGCATATTATTGCCTATGTTAATCCCTATTACAGGTCCGATTTTTCGTGTTTCAATCATCAGCTGCGGCCGTGTTTTACGCAGATATTTTATTACGGCATAAAAAAGATAATTCTGTTCTATATAGTTTAACATAATAGACTTTGATGTTTTGGGTATTTCGTTGACTAGATTTACAACCCTGTTATATCCCGAACGCGCCGACTGCGCGGACGGGTCGGCGTATATCGAACCGTTGAGGCAGTAGAAAATAGGCTTATGGTTTAATATCGGCGCAGCCGAACGGCGGACAAACCCCAGCCGTTTGCTTCCGGCGAGTGTTTTATAATCGTCTACCGTGAATTTTATCTTTATTTTCTTTTTAAACGTGTTCAACCCGCATTCGACCTCATCCAGTGTATGCTTTTTTTGAATTAATTTATAAGCCTTTTTAACAAGCCAAAAGTGCCCGCCGACGGCAAGCTGCGAGTCAACTATTTTTATCTTTGCTCCGGGCAGATATTCGCACGCAATCAGCGCGCTGCTGTATGAACTGCTCATTTTTGATGATATGGTTATACAAACAATCTCAAACCCCTTTGATGTCAGCTGTTTAAACATATTATAAAAATCCACAGCCGACGGATTGAAGGTGCCACATTTTACTTCAGTTGAATATATGGTTTTCTCGTCATAGAACTGATCTATATATTTTTCTTTATACAAATAATTATTTATGGAAAAGGATGCCGGAACAACATATATACCGTAGAACTGCGATTCACGCATCGTGACATTCGCGGTACTGTCAACAACAATAGCTATCATAATATATCTTTCACTATATCTTTATATCTTTCTGAATTTGTTATATCTGTTATTCAGCAGAATATCGGTATCGGTTTTTGTTTTCAGCGTAATTGCGTCTGTCAGGGCTTTTTTAAAATTCTGAAACAGATTGTCTTCAGTTTCACGTATTTTACGTTCAATGATTCCCAGTTCCAGCAGATCGTCGGCCGTCAGTTTTAAACACGCCGCCGCTTCCGGGGCTTTCGCGGGATCCTTCCATA
>JAQVWU010000415.1 GCA_028709565.1 Eubacteriales bacterium | reverse complement strand
GTTTTGGGCCGGCTGTATTTTATTACGGGTGATATCTCGGTTATGGACAACGAGGGAACCTGGTGTGTACTGTTCAATAAGAAGCTGGCTGAGGAATATAATGTCGGAGATTTATACGAGCTGGTCGATGACGGTACATGGACAATGGACCGTATGCATCAGACAGCGAGTGCCGTTGCATCAGATTTAGACGGCGACGGTTTAATGACTATTGATGACCGGTGGGGTCTGCTTACCGAAAGATTCAACACATATGGTTTTTGGGTAGGCGGCGGAAATAAAATAGCGGACATAGACGATAATACGCCGGTTGCTACCATGTATAACGAACGCAGTGATTCCATGCTGGAAAAAGTATTAGCATTGCAGCTTGACAAGGAAGTAACCTTCCCGTCGGTAAACGCTCCCGACTATACTGCCTTCACCAATATATTTACTGAAGGTAACGGAATGTTCCTTTATTGCTCCATGCTTATGATAACAAACTTCCGGACCAGTGATACGGATTTCGGTATATTGCCTGCTCCAAAATATGATGAAGCTCAAAGCGGTTATTATAACACATACAGCCATATTAATTTAACCGCTTATTCGGTCCCTGTTACTTCCGAAGACACATCGCGCACCGGCGCTATAATGGAAACAATGGCGGTTATATCAAAGTATAAACTTACGCCTGCATATTATGATGTGAGCTTAAAAGGTAAGTTTATACGTGACAACGAATCGGAAAAAATGTTGGATTTAATCCTGGCAACCCGCAACTACGATATCGGTTCCGTTTTAAATGCCGGCGGTGCCGTAGACATGCTGATGAATGCAGGAGATGCGTTTGATTTTACTTCGGAATATGCAAAAATTGAAAATAAAATCGTTGATGACCTGGACACATATGTAAACTCTATTCAAAACAATTGAAACATGTGAAAACATAAGCAAATAACATGAGAATCCCGCACAATAAAAAGTGCGGGGTTTCTTTTGGCGGGAAGATTATACAAAACATATGCTGCATATAAATCCGCCTTACAATAATTGAGATATACAGGTTGTAACATAAATTATTCTGCGAAATATTGAAAATTAAAATCTAAAATTATTCCGCTTTTCATTGACTGCGCAAATATATGGTGTTACAATAAAAACCGAAAGAACGCGTCGGTCAGGAAGGGAACAATAAGGATACGATGATGAAAACAAAACTGACAGCCGTAATAGCGGCGCTGCTGATCTTGCTTGCAGGCTGCAGCGGCGATATTGAGATACAACGAGAAACCGAAACCGGGCAGATTACCGACACACAGAAGGAAAATACACGGAACGGAGCGGAGATAATATTGGACGGCAATAAACATACAAACGCCGGCTATAACAAAGGCGGCTTAAAGATAAACTTCGGTGTGCTCGGCGGGCAGAATCTGTTTGAACCGGGAGATATCGATTACTGGATTGAGATTACCGGCAGGGAACTTGACGGAACCGAGGCCACTATACGCTTTACCTCGGCGGCGCTGAAGGTCAAAGAAAAAATCAGCGTCACCCTGAGTCAGCCGGACGACGGGAAGCGGACCTATATCGGGACCTTTTCAGCACAGCTCAACGGGGTGTATACCCTGGAGCTCAACCTCGAAAAGGATATCGATCTGTTTTTCAGTGTGGGGATTGTACCGAAAAACGAAATCGCCGGCGACGCCTTTTATTTCGGCGTTCAGCCCTATGTCATGCGTGCGTATACATGGGGCGGCGGTTATAACGTTGACGGTCAGACCATGGAGCAATCCGAAACATCCATACTCAATACGGTCGAGTGGCTCGGCTGCAACATAATCCGGGAGGACGGTGTATGGGCCGCCATGCAGTCGGCCGAAAACGCGGAGATGAACTTCGGCTGGATGGACAGAATCATCCAAAAGACCCAAGAGCGGGGTATTGTTCTCAACTGGCTGCTGGGGACCGCGCCGGAATGGGCGATAAAAGAGGAATACCGGCATCTCACCGACCCGTCCATGGTATGGTCGGTCTGCCCCGTGGAGGATAAATGGGACGCCTATGTCACCGCCCTGGCCGACCGGTATGCGGACAACGGCAACATCCTCTGGGAGATCTGGAACGAACCCGACTGGGAATTCTTTACCGGCATGCCTGAAGACTATCTTGACCTGCTGGAGCGGACGGCGAGGATATTCCGTTCCCGCAATCCCGGCGTGCTGCTCTATCCCGGCGGGCTGACCGTCGCAAACGACCCCAACGATTACAGATACAAAGACTCGCGGCCCTATTTCGCCGGCTTTAAAAGGCTGCTGGACGAGGGGCTGATTGATACCTACTCGATTCATATCCACGGTCTGTTCGACGATTATTATTTTTTTGATACTTTGAACGAGATGACAAAGCAGATTGAGGCGGCGGGTCTGGACATGAGCGGCATTTATAATACCGAGGCGGGTCTTTATGAGACCGATCAGGACCTGCACGCCCGGCACCTCATGGCAAAGATACTGTATACCCGGGGACATGACTATAAAATGTATGTCCAGTATTCCTTCCGCGCCTTTCCCGCCGACGGGGAGGACGGCTGGGCTATGTTTGATACCTATCTGCAGCCCAAAAGGGCGGCGATTGCCTACGCGGCGCTCATCGGCAAGCTGGGGCAGAGCGAAAAGACCGGCACCATAAGCGACGACCGTTCTCTCTACGCCGATATCTATTACGACGGCAGTCAAAGCGTGGTGACGGTATTCAATGACGGCACAAAATCCGGCAAACTGACACCCCCCTAGGGAAGGAGCTTTGAGGCATAC
>JAQVWU010000414.1 GCA_028709565.1 Eubacteriales bacterium | reverse complement strand
ATATAGAATAAGAAGTATAATAAAGAAATGAATAGAAATGTTCAAAAATTAATATTCGCATTCATTTTATCTTTAACCGTTCTTTTTACATCCTGCAATAATAATATAAGCGGTGATATAAATTTTTCCGATACGGCAGATAAAACGGTTGTATCGGGAAATTACAAAATGAACACCCTGGTCTTGCCTGACGGTTATAAAATATCATCTTACGCTTCCGATTATGTTTCTGCAATAAGCAAAGTGATAACGCACGGTGGGAGGATATACGCTGTCTGTAATAAAATTCATATAAATGTTTCTGACGGTAAAAGAAGTTATTCAAATGATTCAATGATCTATTCTGTTGATCTTGAAGGCGGAGACGAAAAAATATATCCTCTTAACGGCGAGGAACTCGAAGAGTACCAAATAGACGGGATTTCAATCAATTCGTTTGATATTGATTCGGAAGGGAATTTTTATATATTGGTAGGCTTTTCCGTATTATATAAATTGAATCTGGACGGAATATTGATATCACAAATTGAAATATCCGAACCGGGATACGGCGATATATTTAATAGCGTAAAAGCCAGTGATGACGGAAAATTATATCTTATTTCAAATACATGTATAAAAATTTTAAATTCCGATTTGATTTTTCTATATGACATAGAAATAAATCAAATGAATTTAAACCTTGAGCGCACCCCGGACGGGAAAATGCTGGCTGAAAATATAAACACCGGATATAACGCTTTACCCCTGCACTATTATATAAATGAAACAAAAAAAAGCCTTGAAAAAGCCGATATTTTGACAGCGCCCGCTGATGTAACCGGAGCAGTAAATTCCTATTCCGTAAAATTCGGTGAAGGATACGATATTTATTATAACAACAAATTCGGCGTATACGGTTATAAGGCGGGAGATGAAAACGCTGTCATGTTATGCGACTGGGTAAATTCCGGTCTGTATTTTGATTATACGAAGCTTATATCCGTGATTTCACCTGATATCATGGTATGTATTTCCCGCGATATGTTCGCCGAAACAGATATAGAAACAGAAACTGTCTACGATATTATCATCATGACGCGTGACGAAGATGCCGAACCGAAAATAACGGTAACGTTGGCTTATGCCGATAAAATAGACGAAGTTTTGCTTGCCGCGATTAATTTCAACAGATTAAGCGATCAATACCGCATTGTTTTCAAGGATTATACAATATATAATTCTTTAGAAGACTGGTCTGCGGGTGAAAACAAATTTAATATGGATCTGATATCGGGTTTGATTCCCGACATTATGCTTTTTAATACAAATATGCCGTATGACGATTACATAGACAAAGGTATGTTCGCGGATCTTTACGGCTTTTTTTGACTGGGACGGCGAAATGTCACGCGATGATATATTATACGCGGTTCGGACACGGTATGAGACAGACGGTAAACTATACTGCCTTCCGACAAGTTTTTATATTGAAACATTAACCGGAAAAGCATCCCTTGTCGGAGAAAAAGAATCGTTAACCCTTGACGAATTCTACGGTTTATACGAAAAGGCGGGTATCGGAGCGAGTGTCTGCAATATAATAAATACTAAAGATTTTTTAAAGAGAATGCTCCGTGCCAATCTCGGTGATTTTGTGGATTATGAAAATCTGACATGCAGCTTTGACAGCGAAAAATTTATCAAATATATTGGCTTCATAAAAAATCTGCCTGTAACAAAATATGATGGTAATAACGTTTTTGCGTTATCCGTTAATTATCCTGATTTTCTGCAAATCACAGAAAATAAACTTTATTTAAGCCAAAACAGTATATCAGGTCCCGACTCTTTAATTTATTTGAAATATATTTACGGTGCCGATGAATTCGCGATAAAAGGTTTTCCGACAGAAAACACGAACGGTTCCTTGATGATCAGCCCGTATACATTCGGAATATCGGACAGCTCGGAATGCAGAAACGGAGCTTTCGAATTCTTAAAATATTACCTCAGCGATAAAATGCAGACATCGGACCAGTTATTGAAAGGCGGCGGCAGTTCGGGCGGATCTTTGATGGGCGGGCTGCCGGTTACAGTTTCGGCGCTTGATATCGTGCTTGACAAAGCTGCCGGCACATATTACTATCTTAAGGAAGATGTCTTTTTAGAAAAAAAAATCTTGGGCATGATCAGTGAATACGGAACATATGCCCCGGAACTTGATGCCCTTCATATAAAAGACGGTTTTACTTTATACCGTTTTACCGAAGAAGACGCCGAATGGTTCCGCAATTATCTCACGGAAAGCGAATTCAAAAACAAATACAACGCGAAGATCAACGAAATCATATGGGAAGAGCTGGATTTATATTTCGAAGGAGCCGTAACGGCGGAAAAAGCGGCGGAAAATATCCAAAACCGCGCGGCAATCTATGTAAACGAACGGTACGGATGATACTGTTGAGAATAAATAAATATTAGCGGAGATGTAGCAAAACGATTTTATTATCGTTTTGCTACATTCACCTGAGACTGAATAATCATCCGTGTAAATGACAATAATCTCCATATAAAGAAAAACGGAGGTTATCATAATGAAACAATCAAAAAACATTCTTACGGAAAAAGAAATGGAACTTGTGCAGATGTTAATGCAAGACTGCAAAAGTACGGGTGATATTCAATCGAAGCTAAAGTGGCTTTTTGCCGGAACAATTGAACAAATGCTGGAAGCCGAAATGGATGAGCACCTGGGTTATGAAAAGCACAACAATGAAGGAGATAACAGCGGCAACAGCCGCAACGGCTATAACCGTAAGACAAT
>JAQVWU010000051.1 GCA_028709565.1 Eubacteriales bacterium | reverse complement strand
TCCCAAATATCAGTACGGCACCGGCTGCATATCGGACGGTGTGATCGGCGGCTATATGGCCGTAATGTGCGGTCTGGGGGATATACTCGACCCCGTCAAGGTTACCTCTCATCTCAAGAGCATATATAAATACAACTTCCGCCGCGACCTGACCGCGCATGCCAACCCTCAGCGTCCGGCTTACGCGCTGCGCGACGAGGGGGGACTGCTGTTATGCTCATGGCCGCGGGGCTCAATGCCCACGCTGCCCTTCCCGTACAGCAACGAGGTCTGGACGGGCATTGAATACCAGGTCGCCTCTCATATGGCCGCGATGGGGCTTGTCCGGGAGTGTGCCGATATTGTTGAGGCTGCGCGCTCGCGTTATGACGGTAAAAAGCGCAATCCCTATAATGAATTTGAGTGCGGCCACTGGTACGCCAGGGCAATGGCGAGTTACGCGTTAATCGGCGGGCTTACCGGCATACGCTATGACGCCGTGGAAAAGACGCTGTATGTGTCTCCTTCGGTCGGCGGCGATTTCCGTTCATTCCTGTGCACCGAATCCGGTTACGGCACCGCGGGTATAAAAGACGGAGAGGTATTTGTCGAGGTTGCCGAAGGGAATATAGACATAGAAAAGATAGTAAAAACGGAAAAAGCAAAGACCGGCGTCTGAAGGGACGGACAACGGAAATGGCAAAAAGAATAACGAGGGCGCTGTTTCTTGTGTTTATCCCGTTTCTGATATGCGCGTGCGGTCAGCATGATACAGCGAAAGGTATGACCGATATGAGCGATATAACCGATATAAAACAAAAAGGCGATCCGGCGACCGAAAACATCGGTCTGACAGAAACGCCGGAAACTTTGGAAAATCCGGAATCAATATTTGAGATTGCGGACAAAAGCAATCTTATCGGTATCTGCTACAGTACCTGGTTCGATCCGATTATAGACGCTTCCGGCGGCGCCGACCCGCCGAATATCTCCGAGGTGCTCGCCGGGGAACGGGACTGGGGTCCGCTCCACGCCTTTCATTACTGGGCAAAACCCGCGCTCGGATACTACAGGAGCACCGACAAGAGCGTTATACGCACCCATATGACACAGCTTGCCGGCGCCGGCGTCGATTTTATCATCGTAGACAACACTAACGCTTCTTTGGGCTGGAAGGAAAGCGATTACTGGCACAACATGGTGGCTGCACCCTGTCGCGCCCTGCTTGACACGATCACCGAAATGCGCCGGGAGGGTCTTAATACACCATATGTGGTTATGTGGTGCAATACCGCCGGCGGCTGGGAGGTTGTGGACGAACTCTACGGTGTGTTTGTCACCGACGAGAAGTACCGGGAGTGCTGGGTCTACTGGGACGGACTGCCCTTCTTTATCACCACAACCGAAATGAAGCCGCATGAAAAAATCGCCTCACGCAAAATGTGGGGACTGATTGCCGATACCGCTCCCTTCGAATGGTCTTTCCTGCAGAAGCACAACACACCGAATACCGACGACAGGGGCAATGCCGAGCAAATATGTGTCTGTGTGGCCATGCAGGAAACATATATGTCGCTGCCAACCGCAACCGGCCGCAATCACGGCATTACCTTTTGGAATCAATGGAAGAACGCCTTTGAGACGCGCCCGAAGGTTGTCACCCTCACCTGGTGGAACGAATGGGCGGCCCAGCGCTTCGAAGACGGCGGCAGGTCACTGTTTGTCGATAATTACAATCAGTCATACAGCCGCGACATCGAACCCATGGAAGGCGGTCACGGCGATACCTATTATCAATGGATGAAGCAATA
Source organism: Eubacteriales bacterium (assembly GCA_028709565.1). Taxonomy (GTDB): domain Bacteria; phylum Bacillota; class Clostridia; order Oscillospirales; family CAG-272; genus JAQVWU01. The sequence goes on along the minus strand of JAQVWU010000051.1, from coordinate 9,842 downwards.
TATAGCCGCGTATAAAGCGCACGAAGAGTGTCCGCGCCTTGTGGAAGAAGGGTATTAATCGCGGAAAACAGAAGCCGTCCGGTCGTTATAAACCGGACGGTCCCTTTTTTTCGAATCTTTCCCGGGTTTGACAGTTAAAATAAACGTTACAGCGTGATGCCGTCCTTGAAGATCGCGATTTCACGCATCGCGTTCAGTTCGTTTTTTGTCGGTTTGCCTTGGGCGACCGCGAGCACCGGACCGAAGAGATCGGCTTCCGGGTCGGAGGCGTCCAGGTCAATCCAGTGGGGTTTGCGCGACGCCAGGGCATTGCCGCTCGATATTTTCACGGTGGGAACCGGGGCTCCGAGGGGGGTGCCCCGGCCGGTGGTGAACAGGATTAGCTGGCATCCGGCGGCGGCGAGGTTGGTGCAGGACACGATGTCGTTGCCCGGGCCGTCGGCCAGCCACAGCCCTCCGCCCCCGATTCTCTCCCCCATTGCGGCGACGCCGCGCACGGCGGAGGTGCCGCCCTTGCGTATGCAGCCCAGCGACTTCTCCTCAAGGGTGGTTATGCCCCCGGCTTTGTTTCCGGGGGACGGGTTCTCGTATATCGTCTGATTATGACGCAGAAAATAAGCTTTGAAATTGTTGATAAGTTCAACGATGGCGTCAAAGACCTGCCGGTCGGCGGCGCGGTTCATGAGAATCGATTCGGCGCCGAACATCTCGGGTACCTCGGTGAGTACCGCCGTCCCGCCGCGGGCGATAAATTGATCGGTAAACCGGCCCACAAGGGGGTTTGCGGTTATGCCGGAAAAGGCGTCCGAACCTCCGCATTTAAGCCCTATCGTAAGTGAGGACAGCGGACACGGCACCCGCCTGCGTTCACCCGCATGGCGGTCAAGTTCGCCGAGCAGACGCAGCCCCTCCTCCGTTTCATCTTCGCAGTCCTGGGCCGACAGGAATTTTACCCGGCTTGGGTCGGTCCCGCCAAGGAACTCCCGGAATTCCGCAATGTTGTTGTTCTCACAGCCCAGTCCCAGTACCAGCACACCGCCCGCGTTCGGATTGTTAATCAGACCGCTCAGGATTTTTTGGGTCATGCGGTGATCTCCGCCGAGCTGGGAGCATCCGTAGGGGTGGCAATGGGCGTATACGCCGTCAACCGAAGAACCGGGGACGCGTTTGTACAGGCCTTCCAGCCTGCGGGCCAGACCGTTAACGCAGCCCACGGTAGGGATAATCCATATTTCATTGCGGATGCCCGTACCGGCGGGTCCGGAAAAGCCCATGAACATCGGGCTGTTTTCGGTTAATGCCGGCAACTGCTCCGGACGGAAGATATAGTCTGCCGTTGCGTCCAGCGCCGTCTTTAAATTGCGGGTGTGTACGGTGTCCCCCGCCTTTATATGTTCCGACGCCCTGCCGACGGGGTATCCGTATTTTATGACGGGTTCCCCTTTTTCAATGGGGCGCAGCGCGCGCTTATGACCGTCGGGGGCGACCCCCACGTTATCGCGGCTGTCAATTATGATTAAATGTTCGGTTATATTTATATTATCGTTCATGTCATATCCGTTTCAGAGCCCGCAGCGCTTTTTCAGGGCGGTACGCATGCCGCATTCCGCGATGCAGGTCAGGTCGGTCTGTATCGTATCATGTAGAAATCCGAGGTCTGCTCCCCATAGCCCTTCGTTGCCGAGAATTTCGGCGGTTGAGGAATGTGTGAACGCGGCAAGTATGTCGTCAGCGTCGTTTGCCCCGCCCGAACGGTACCAGGCGATGAGCGCCGATATTGACATGGTCAGCAGCCCGGGCGGTGTTCCGTAAAGTTCGGTATATCGCAACAGCGTCGGGATTATACGCTCCCTTGCCTTGGATACCGAATTGAGCGCTATGTCCTTTAATTTATGCCGGACAAAGGGATTGCGGAAGCGTTCGGCGACATCGCGCGCAAACGATTCGGTTTGATCCCGCGGCAGTGTGAGGGTGGGGATAATCTCATCGAAGACGCCCCGCCGGATATATTCGGCAAACAGCGTATCGGACATCATTTCGCTTACCGTTTCAATGCCGCACAGCAGCCCCGCCATAACCGACATTGTATGCGCGCCGTTTAGAATGGCGATTTTGCGCCGGCGCCACGGGAGGATATCGTCGGTAAAGAGGATATTGACCCCGCTTTTTTCGATGAGTTTTTTTACGGTATCCGGGGGGGTGTGTTCTATAACCCACAAATAATAGGGTTCGGCGCAGACCGCGGTATCGTCATCCCCCGACGTGACAATACTGTCCACCAGCGTATCGGGAAAATCAGCCGATTCCAGAGCCCGCAGAAAAGCGCTGTCCATGTTCTGGTCGGAGGCGTATTTCATGACGCATTCGCGCAGTATATGCCCGTTATGTTCGATAAGCTCACAGGGGAGCACGACGGGCAGCCGGAGGGAAGCGGAAAAACGCGCGTACAGCAGTTTGGCAAGCATATACGGGTATGTGACCGCCCCCTCGCGGTAGACAATGCCCGCTTCGGTGGTGTTTGAAATCACGACGGCCAGATCACGTGACAGCATGGCCTGCTCGGTCGCTTCGTAATCGTCAATCAGGTTCAGACCGCGCAGCACGCAGCCTATTTCACGCGTTTGATTAACAACCGCGCCGTCGGCGAGGCCGCGTATGTGCAGCCTGTACCCGCCGCCTGCGTTCAGCGCCGGTATGATGCCCGCGCCGGTCCGCGGTTTGACCACCGTTATGCCGATATCGGCGCCGCAGCGGTTCAGCTCATCGGCTATGCGTCCGGCAAAGCCGCGCAGGAAACGTCCCTCGCCGATCTGCAGTATCCGCTCTCTGAGAGGTGTGTCAGCCATTTATATTACCCCCTTCGGTCCGGTTATTGATGACCGTTCGGTAATCGAGAATCTCGGTGCCCGGATAATAGGTTTTCAATATGGTTTGGTGGTCATAGCCCAGGTCGGCCAGTGCCTTCGCGCCGTATTGGCTCAGTCCCACCCCGTGTCCCCATCCCCGTCCGATAAAGACAAAGCTGCCTGCGCTGCCTTGGGCGGTTACCGTTCGCCGGGTGGTGATGATATCGGCCGACGCCGGGGCGGGAAGACCGGTTTGATGCGGCACTTCCTCCGGGGATATGGTATCGGTATACCCCATGTCCCGTTCGGTTATGTTAAAAGGCATCACTCCGCTGTCGGTTATAACATTGAGACGGTCCAGCGCGACGCCGATTTCCATACCGAGTTCGCCGGTCATAGCCAGCGATTCACCGGCCGAAACGGGAGTGGCTTCCGGTACGGTATCCGAGAGGACATAGAAGCTTATGGCGGGGGGCGTGTTGTCGGCGGGAGGGGTTGTTATACCGGCAAGCAGTGCTTCAACAGCGGCGTCATCCAGGGTATAATCGGTTATCTGAACCGTTTGGCCCGCCTTCGCGACGACAAAATTCGCGCTGTTGAGCCCCAGGGCCGTGCGTATGGCATCCGAGCGGTTTATTATAACGGAGGTGCCGTGTATATCGGTTATTTTAATCGAATTTACATATGACGAGTTTTCGGCATAGCTCAGTATTTCCACACTGTCGATACCCCCCGACAGCGTTTCATATCCGGCTTTGTTGAGCCTGTCCAGCAGCCGTGCCGGGGTATATTCCGCCGTCCAGGAGTCGTTGGGATATGAGGTATATTGTTCCCACGGGGTGATAATCGCCTGCAGATAAGGGTATTTCACCGAACTGTTCCAGGCGTCGGCAGCCGCGACGGTGGTTCCTCCCGTAGACGAAGAGTAATAGGTCCGCGCTATTTCGCCGCCGTAGGCGAGAACAAGCCCGGTCGTGCCGGCGACCGCGTCGGTTATCGCGTCGTTTGTCCTGTTTCGCCCGTTGTAGGCCTGGCAGCAGGTATCGTTGCACAGATCAAATGTGAGATGTTTGCGGCTGCTCAGCGCGTATGAACGGACGGCGACGGCAAAGGTGCGCAGCAGTTCCCGCGACCACCGGTTGCTGATCTCCCAGGGGAGTACCCCCTCGACATATTCCTCAAGGGGCAGAATGTTTGTTACCGCAACGCCGTCCACGCTGTCTGTTTTCCAGCGTGCGTACCTGAATATGCCGCCGTAGGTGTTCTTCGCGGGCGTGACGAGATATACGGTGTCCGGACCGTTCTGCCGCGGCATGAGTCCCAGCGCTGTTTCGGTTCCGCCGTCAAACTCAAACAGGATGCTGTCGGTATACGGATCGACCACCGACACGCCGGTCGGTGACGGAGCGGCGGTGGTGACCTCAATGCCCGCGTCGTTAAATATCGCCGCCGCCGCCCGGGCTTCGGCTTCGTTGGCGAATTGTCCGATGCGGATTACGGGGAGACCGTTTATCAGGGCGTGAAATACGCCGAGATTGTGTGGCGACGCCGTCTGCCGGCATAAGTCAAATAAAGCGGACGCGTCAGCGCCCGCCGATGTTTCAAGATGCCATCCGCCTATCGCGGGAGCGTTCTGCGGGGATATGTAGTATGTCATTCCTTTTTTTGAGAGGTTTGCGTCGCAGGTCACCGACACACAGTCGATATCGATGGTATGCAGCGGGGTGAACTGCCGGTTTTCATCCAGCGCGCCGGCGATAAATCCGTTCTTAGCCTGCGTTTCAAACCCGACCGTGACGCCGTCGGCATACATCAGCCCTACCGCGATGAGTAAGTCGCTGCCGTCTGCGGTATAATAGGGCGTTATATCGGAGGCATACGCGTTCATGGTCAGCAGCTGTATGGTCATGGCTGTCGCGGACAACAGCATGAGCAATACCAGCAGCCCCGCCATTATCCGCACCCAGAATTTTTTATCGGGGCGCTTGTGTTTCATATGTATGAGCATTCCTTTCAAAAAATCGTCAAATCGTCAAATCATCTGATTTCCGGTCGGGTCCCGGTTCACTCGGCCGTATCCAATATTTCATACGCGCCGCGCACCATTATGTAGGCCTCGGCGGTATTTACCTCAACGCCCCGCCCGTCTCCCCGGGGTATGATAAGCAGATGCTGTGTCGGAACCGATTCGCCGTTTTTCAGCTCGGCGCCGGCGGTACAGTCGGACAGACCTATGCCGGCGTCTATGTTTTCCTCGCTTTCCACGAAAACTGCCGCGCCTCCCGAACGCAGGATGATCTCGCACGCGTCACTTGCCCTCAGGCGCTGCCCGGAGGTCAGGTGTTCGACGGTAAAGGAAACGCTTTGAACAGCCGGCTCCTGTGTTTCCGCCGCGATTTCGGCCAGCAGTTCCGCTTTCAGCTCCCGTCTGTAGGTGCCGTTTATATAGCTGTATGTGACAAGGGGGTCTTCGGTGGACCCCGCGCCGCCTGCCGAGAGGGTTACCGGAAGGGAGAGCAGCAGCAGGGCAAAGGCGATTACGGCGCTTTTTTTGGTTTTGTATAAAACTTTATCAGTCATTGGTTAATGATTTATTTCCGCACGGGAAATTCCTTTCTAAGACAGAGTTACGGATAAAATACCTCGAAATACAAATAATCATATCCGCGCGGTAATTATACCATACGCTTTTTCGCAATTCAACAGGATTATTTTAACATCCGTTCTTGGGCTTTCCCTGTTTTCGCGTTTTTGCCCTTTTGGCCGGCGGTTCAGTCCTGCTTCGGGGCAGCGACTCCCACCGCGGGTATCTTTATCTTTTTCACACGTTTGACATTGGCCGCCGCAGAAAGGTCGCGGGACGCGGTGATTATCGATTGATCTTTTTTGAGGGTAAACAGGGTCGCACCCTGGGAGGTGCGGGTGACCTTGAGCGGAATGAGCGTACTTTCTATTACAATCATCCGCTGTGCGTCGGATGTAATCAGCAGGTCGAAGGGGGCGTCCTCATAAAAGACGGCTCTGACCGGGGACACATCGGAATAGGCGTTGGTAAGCTTCCGTCGGTTGGTTTTGGTCATATAGACGGTACTCGGGACGCGCACACCCTTTCCGTTGGCGAAGATAAAGACAAAATTATGCTGCTCGTTATATTCGCTCAGCCCTTTCATGAATACCGGATGTTCGCCCTCATCGAAATCGAGTTTGGCGGCGATATAATCACCGAGTTCCGAGGCTTTGACGGTGTCAAAATCGGAAACACGCGCTTTATAAACCTGCGTGCGGTCGGTGAAGAAGAGCAGCTCGTCGGTATTTGAAGCGTCTTCCTCAATGATAACCGAGTCGCCGTCCTTTAGCTTCTGTTCGTCATTGCCGCGCAGTGACTGGAGGGTTATCTTTTTAAAATAGCCTGCGCGGGTGAAGATCAGCTTAACATTGTAATTTTCAACGAAGTCCTCCGCATCGTAGACCGGCAGGTCTTCGTCGTATATCAGCTGTGTCAAACGGGGTTTGCCGTATTTTGCCTTGACCTCTTTGAGCTGCTTTATTATATAATCCTTCTGGCGTTTTTCATTGACAATCAGGTCTTCCAGATTCGCGATTTCCTTCTGAAGACTTTCGATTTCCTTTATACGGTTCAGGATGTATTCGCGATTGAGATTCCGCAGACGGATTTCGGCAATATACTCCGCCTGTATGTCGTCGATGTCGAATCCGCTCATCAGATTCGGCACGACATCCTTTTCCTTTTCGGTTTCCCGCACGATTTTTATCGCCCGGTCGATATCGAGCAGAATCTGCCCCAGACCCAGCAGCAGATGCAGTTTTTCCCGCCGGCGTTCCAGGTCATATTTAAATTCCCGTTTGATACAGCCGATTCTGAAGCGTATCCATTCCGTGAGGATTTCGCATATCCCCAGCTGTTTGGGTATGCTTTCGATGAGCACGGTAAAGTTGCAGTCGAAATTGTCCTCAAGGGGGGTCATCGCGAAGAGCTTTTCCATCAGCTTGTCCGGGTCGGTTCCGCGGCGGAGGTCAAGGGTCAGTTTGAACCCGTTGAGGTCAATCTCGTCGCGGAAATCGGTAATTTCTTTTACGCGGCCGTCCTTGACAAGGACGGCGAGCTTTTTCATGATGAGCTCGATGGTGGTCGAATAGGGAATCTGCAGTACCTCTATGCAGTTTGCATTCTTGTCATATACATAGCGCGCGCGCAGTTTAACCGAACCCCTGCCCGTGCGGTATATCTCCCGCAGCTGCTCGCGGTTATATATTATACATGCGCCGGTTTGAAAATCGGGCGCTTTGAGTATATCGAGCATCTGGTCTACCGTCGTTTCCGGCACGCGCAGCATCTGCACGGCCGCGTCGCATACCTCGGCGAGATTGAAGGAGCAGATTGACGAGGACATGGCCACCGCGATGCCTTTGTTCGGGGAGACCAGTATATTCGGAAATGACGTAGGCAGCAGAACGGGTTCCTTCGTGGTGCCGTCATAGTTGTCGGTCATGTCCACCGCGTCCCGCTCGATGCCGGTGAATATTTCGCTGCATATGGCGTCGAGTTTCACCTCCGTATAACGGGAGGCGGCATATTCCATATCGCTGTAATGCTTGCCGAAGCTGCCTTTGGAATCGATAAACGGATGGATGAGCGACTCATTCCCCCGGGTCAGACGGACAAGGGTTTCATATATGGCGCCGTCGCCGTGGGGGTTGAGTTTCATGGTCTGTCCGACTACATTCGCGCTTTTTGTTCTCGGACCGGTGAGCAGACCCATTTTAAACATTGTATACAGAAGCTTACGATGAGAGGGCTTGAAGCCGTCGATTTCGGGAATGGCGCGCGCGACAATCACACTCATGGCGTAAGGCATGAAATTCTTTTCGATGGTTTCGGTTATCGGCTGCAGCGATATCTCGGCAGCCGGTTCCGGGGTTACCGGGGTTTCGTCTTTCTTTTTGCGTGGCATATATATTCCTTACAATTTATTACATTTTATAATTTTATCTTAATCACCGAAACCGTTTTTACAGCGATATCACCTCATAGCCCGCCGCCTTTATAAGGCGGTTGTACACAGCCAGACCCAGTCCGTCGCGGGAGGGCATGCGTGTGTATATCACTTCGACCCCGTCAAGGTCACGCAGACAGGCGAAAAGCCGGCGCGCCTGGGTTGCGTGGTCCTCTTTTTTACCCATCGACATCGTTCCGGGGCGGTCAAGCAGCGGGGTGTCCGTGTCATAGCACAGAATACCGCAGTCCTGTTTGTCCGCGAGGAAGCCGTAAACCGCTTCATCCTCACCCTCCAGCATGATGACGCGGGCGCGGGGGGCGTAATGACGGTATTTCATGCCCGGCGACAGGGGGACGCCGTCGAATTTTTCGCATACCGCCGGGTCAACGGTGACGCTGCCGCAGACACCGCGCAGGTCTTCAGGGGTGACAGCCCCCGGACGGAGTATTTTTATCGTGTTTCGGTCAATCGTTATGACGGTGGATTCAAGGCCGATCTCACTTTCGCCGCCGTCGATTATCATATCCGCCCGGCCGTACATGTCCTCAATGACATGGCGCAGGGCGGTCGGGCTCGGTCTGCCCGAGATATTGGCGGAGGGGGCGGCGACGGGAACGCCGGCCCTCTCTATGAGCTCCCGGGCGACCGCGTTTGACGGTACGCGCACCGCCGCGGTGGCCAGCCCGCCGGTAACGCTGTCTGGTATGACGGGGACGCCGTTTTTATCGTTTTTTTTCGGCAGGATTACGGTCAGAGGCCCGGGCATAAAGCGCCGGGCAAGTCTGTAATAGAGCTCGTTCGTCTCACAGTATATTTCGGCCCGGTCGGGGGAGGACATATGGCAGATGAGCGGATTGTCCGACGGGCGTCCTTTGGCGGCGTATATTCTCTTTGCCGCCCGGCTGTCCAGGGCATTGGCTCCCAGACCGTAAACGGTTTCGGTGGGGAAGACGACCAGCCCGCCTTCACGCACGCACCGGGCTGCCTGTTCGATGAGGTCGGGCGTGATGATTTTTGTGTCGATATTAAAAGCCGCGTCTGAGGGGTTTGGGAACATTTTTCGCATCTTTTCTGTGATTTTTATAAACCTGTATCTATCTGTATTGTCTGTATTTCTCAATGCTTGTCTATATTTTTATTATATTATCTGCAGTGCTTTGTTTGCGTTTGTCAGGGCAGGTCGCTCTTTTTGAGGTCATATTCGGCCAGCATCAGCGAACGGCTGTATACCGACAGGGTGCCGTACGGTTCGCTGTCCTCGGCATCATAGGTGCCGCTATAGTAGATATTGACATAAAAATATTCCGACGCGGCAAAATCGCTGATGTCAAAGACCAGTCTTCTGTAATTGTAGAGGGGTTTGGTGTCCGATACCGTCTGGTAGTCTGTATATATATTGCCCAGGTCGTCGGTCAGAGTGAAGACAAACGGTTCCGTTTCCGGCGGTCCGTCAAGTCCGAAGTCCTCCCTTAGGTATACTATTGTGCTGTCGTTCCACCTCACGGTAAACTGCAGCTGCTCGATACCGTCGGTTTCGCTTTCGGCGTAGCGTACGTTGCTCACACGGAATTTTCCTTCCTCGGTATATTCCCTCATCAATTCGACGGAATAGACCCTGAAGCTGTCGGGCGCTTTCAGATAAGAGTTTTTGGCTTCCTCCGTCCATAAAAAGTTTTTGGCGATCGCCGTATCCCCGCTGGTTAAGACACGCAGGAACATAAAGCCTACGGTAAAAATCAGCAGAGCCACTAAGAAATATTTTATAATTTTACCGACAATTTTCATATAAATCCCCCTGTCCGGGTTGTTTTGATACTATTTTATACGAATCGATACGAATTAATTATATCATAAGACCGGATATTTTACAAGTGGATTATATTTAACATTCACGCGGTGTTATGTATCGTTTTCCACGAAATAAACGAAACCGCCGACCAGAGTGGTGGTGGACAGCCACAGGGCAAGGTTGATTTCC
>JAQVWU010000413.1 GCA_028709565.1 Eubacteriales bacterium | reverse complement strand
CGGTAAATTACTCCGCCGGTTCTAAGGACGGCTTTTATCCCTATGAAGCCATGATGACCGCGCTCAGCGAACTCACCGGCATGCAGGCATATAAATACCGCGCCTTTGAATTACTGGTTACCCTTGATCTCGATATATACAAAGCCGAGCGGAGGATAATAGTACCCGCAAATCTGGAGTTTTACCGCCTGCATAAGGTTCTGCAATCGGTATACGAATGGAGGAACCGCCATCTGTATGACTTTACCGTTTACGCGGACAATACGCAAATACCTGCTGCCAGAATTGTGCCCTTTGATGAGGACCTCGATTGGGACGAAAACGCCCTGTTGATGGAAGGCCGTACCCTGGCGGAGTTTATGCCGGAATACAGGCGTATAGTCTATACCTATGATATGGGGGAATACTGGCAGCATGAAATCCGTCTGGTCCGCGTAATTGAGGATTATGACAAGGAGTCACCCTGTCTTCTGGAAGCGGTCGGACAGGGTCCGCCCGAGGATGTGGGAGGCATAGGCGGTTTTATTGAATTCCGTAAAATCATGTTAAATCCGAATGACCCGGAATATAGGACATTGTTTTATCAGTCGGGATGTTGGACGCCCGAGCTCAGCGAATGGGCAAGCCGTCCCAGGGTCATCCGTTAATGAAACAGGCAGAGGAAATCGAACTGTAAAACGGCAAACTGAGACTGCTCGCGGGGGAATACCGGTGAACAAAGGGCTATATGAGCCTGACCATTCCCTACGCCTTAAAACAGACCGACGGTCATGGAAAATTGAAACTGGATTCGAGTTATCCCTTCCTGGAACAACAGACCGACGCATTTTTGGCTTTTATCAAAAGGCGTATGTAAAAATCGGGTCATCGTTTGTAACATTACGAAAGGGACAGGAATATGAGCGTTATAAAAACCCATGATATAACCCTGTACGGCGGGACTGATATTAAAATCGCGCTCCGCCCGCTGAGCGACGAGCATCTGCCCCTGCTGTATAAATGGTGCGCCGATCCGGAGATATTATACTGGACCGAGGGGGGCACGGCCGATATCTGTCTATCCTACGATCCGGATACGGTGAACGATATATACGGCGGGGTTTCCCGTGAAGCGTTCTGTTTCCTCGTCGAAGCGGACGGACACCCCATCGGCGAATGCTGGCTGCAGCGAATGAATCTGCCCGGTGTCCGCGCCATGTACCCCGAAACAACCGACGTACGCCGCATCGATATGTGTATCGGCGAGAAAGCCTATTGGAACCGCGGTATCGGCACACAGTTTGTCGGTATGCTGGTGGATTTCGCCTTTTGCGCCCAGCGGGCCGATGTCCTGCACTGCTTCTGCGAAGACTACAATATCCGAAGCCGGCGCATGTGGGAGAAGCACGGTTTTTCCCGGATTCTGGCCGAAGAGCTGCCCCAGCCGCAAAAGGGCAAATGGCAGTATCATTACAGACTGACAAGACAGGAATTCGAATCAAAACGCCCGGAAAATAACCGAAACGGCCGTTGAGGAAATCGAAGACCCTCTTGTTCAAAAAATCAGGCAGCCGGATAAACCGGTCGACGAACCGGCAAAAGGCAGGCCTATGGAAAAAATCCTGAGGAGCTGACAGGCATACTACCGAAACGCATATGTTATTTACGGCAAGAAGTCTTTGTTTGAAAAGGAAATCGAGGAAGCGGGATATGCCTATACAAAGGAATTGTTTCGAAACAAACGGACCGATAAAATCGATTTTGATCTGCTGCGCAGACTGATTGCCTATAATATAGAGAGCAAAAAGGACACGACCACCTTTTGGAGAAAGCAAAATCAATAAGAACAGCAAAGCGGGTTATTTAGTCCCACTTTGCTGTTCTGGTTTTTTTATTGAAAAACTTACTTTTTCTTAAAAATCTTATCGAAAAAGGATTTCTTCTTTAAATGATTTTTATCGCTGCACTCCGAGGCGAACTGCCTCAGCAGGTCCTTCTGACAACTGTTCAGATTTGTCGGAATCTCCACTATTACGCGAAAACGCAGGTCACCGCGTACCCTCGCGTTGTTGGGCTGCTGAATACCCTTGTTTCGAATGGTAAATGAAGTTCCGGTCTGTGTACCTTCGGGTATGGTGTGGCTGATATGACCCTCAAGGGTAGGTACCTCAATCTCCGCCCCCAGAGAAGCCTCGACAAAGGTAACCGGTACCTCGCAGTAAATATCATAACCGTCTCGTTCGAACATTTCATGGGGTTTTACGGTCACTATAATCACCAGGTCGCCGGATGAACCTCCGTTGCGTCCCTCATTACCCTGAGCGCGGGCGGCAACCTTCTGGCCGTCATCAATCCCCGCGGGTATGGCAATTTCATATTTTTTAGTCACCCTGATATAACCTTTGCCGGAACAGTTGCTGCAGGGATTTTTAATAATTTTACCGGTTCCGCGGCATTCGTCGCATGATTTGGTGGTTTGCATCATACCCAGAGCGGTGCGCTGGGTAACCCGCCGGGTACCGGTGCCGCCGCAGGCGGAACATGACTCGGCATCCGAGCCCTTTGCCGCCCCGGTACTCTTGCACTCGGGGCATTTTTCAATCCGATTATAGGTAATTTCTTTTTTTACGCCGAAGGCCGCTTCCTCAAAGGTCAGCGTCATCCGGTACATTATGTCGTCGCCGCGCTGCGGAGCGTTGCGTCTTGCGGAGGCATTGCCCCCGCCGCCGCCTCCGAAGAAACTTCCGAATATATCGCCGAGATCTCCGAAATCAAAACCGCCGAATCCGCCGAAATCACCGAAACCCGCGCCGCCCATATTAGGGTCTATC
>JAQVWU010000412.1 GCA_028709565.1 Eubacteriales bacterium | reverse complement strand
CTTACGCGGCAGGTACTATATTTTCGGCTATCGCCGGCAAAATCGGTCTTGAAGTCGCCACCATAGCCAATATGAAGGCGGCCGAAGCGGCACAAAAAGGCATTAAACCTTCATTTATGGCGGGTTTCCGCGGCGGCGCAGTCATGGGCATGGCGGTTGTCGGCACCAGCCTGCTGGGTGTCGTGCTGGTCTATGTCCTTACGGGCGACGCCTCCCTGCTGCTTGGATTCAGCTTCGGCGCCAGCTCGCTGGCACTGTTCGCCAAAGCCGGCGGCGGTATATTCACCAAAACCGCCGATATAAGCGCCGACCTTGTGGGCAAGGTTGAGCTGGGCATTCCCGAAGACGACCCGAGAAACCCCGCAGTTATCGCTGATAACGTCGGAGATAACGTGGGCGACGTGGCGGGCATGGGCGCCGACCTCTTCGATTCCAATGTCGCCTCAATGACGGCGGCGCTTATTATGGCGACATCGCTGGACGCGGCAGCCGGGGTAACGACAAACGTGGATATGGTCTTCTGTTACGGCGCTCTGGGTCTGCTGGCCTCCATAATCGGTGTTTTGACTGCCCGTATCGGCAAACACGGCAATCCGACAAGGGCGCTCAACTCCAGCACATATGTAACCACGGCAATATTCACCGTATTGACTGCGGCAGCCACATTTATATTCAATTTCCAGTGGCGCGTCTGGGCGGCGAGCATTATCGGCCTGTTCGTCGGGGTTGTCATAGGCCTTACCACCGACTATTTTACCGATGACAAGAAAAAACCGGTGCATCATGTCGCCAAAGCGTCAAAATCCGGTCCGGCGTTTACAATCCTTTCGGGCATTTCCTACGGCTTTCTCAGCGTGCTCCCCGCCATGATCGGTATCGCGGTGGCGGCGCTGGCGGCATATAAAATCTGCGCGCCCATCTATCCGGGTCAGCCGCTGGAATCGGCCATGTTCGGCATCTCCATGTCGGCGGTCGGCATGCTGTCCATTGTCGGTATGATTGTGTCCAACGACGCTTATGGTCCCATCGTCGACAACGCGAGAGGGCTTGCCGAAATGGGGGGACTGGGCGACGATGTGCTGGAAATCACCGACGAACTCGACTCGGCCGGCAACACCGTTAAGGCGATTACCAAGGGCTTCGCCATCGCCGCTGCCGGTCTGACCGTAATTTCGCTGCTGGGCGCCTTTATCAGCGAGGTCAACGCAGTGGCGCTCGAGCGCGGCATTGAGGGTATCACCGGTTTTGATATAATGGACCCCACCGTCTTCTTCGGGCTGCTGATCGGAGCCGCCATACCCGCGGTATTCTCGGCACTGCTCATACTCGGCGTGGACAAAAACGCCCAGCGTATGGTTGAAGAAATTCACAGACAGTTCAGAGAAATCCCCGGTCTCATGGAAAGCAAGGAAGGGGTTGAACCCGAATACGATAAATGCATCGACATCGCTACGGTCGGCGCCCTGAAGGAACTCATCCCCGCGGGACTGTTTGCCATCATCGCTACCGTTGCCGTCGGATTTATCGGCGGAGTCCGGGCGATTGGCGGCTTCCTGACCGGCAATATCATCTGCGGTCTGCTGCTCGCCCTCTTCATGTCCAACTCCGGCGGACTCTGGGACAATTCAAAGAAATACGTTGAAGCGGGCAATGAAGGCGGACGCGGCTCCGACGCCCACAAGGCGGCTGTCGTAGGCGATACGGTAGGCGATCCCTTCAAAGACACCTCCGGTCCGTCCATCAACACCCAGATTACCGTTGTTTCCCTCGTGGCTTCCCTGCTGGCTTCGGCATTCCTGTTGTACTCAATATTTTAATCAAATACGATATGCAGCGCGGTTCAATTCCGCGCTGTTTTTTTTGCATCCGGTTCACCGGTTTTTGCCGTCTAAAAAATTTCAATTCCGAAAGGCATTAATAAGAGTTACAGAGAGATCCTCAACGATAAATTTGCGATAGAACAAAGAAACGTATGGGAAAACAGATTGCAAAATCTGTATGATAATAAAGAAGATGCGTTTCTGAGGCACAATGTCTTTGTCCTGTCCGGAAAAGCCGCTTTTGCCGAAGATGAACTCATCTTCGCAAACCCCGAAGCTTGGGTAACAAACAGCCTTATGCGTCTGGCGGATATTGTCGAAGGCAACAACAATATCGCATATACACCATACTGCGTTGAGTATATAATTATGGGTGTGCATTTTATCGACTTTTGAGCGCCTGGGTCTGTTAGAGAGACGGTCAATGGTATAATGACTATCTGACCGGTTCTGTAGGGGAACTTGAATATCCGGATATAGACACCTGTGCAACATGGAATCTCGCAAAGAGGGCGGCGATGCAGTTCGTCCTGGAGGAGGTAGCCCTGCCTTATTTCGGCACGCCTACCCTGTCGAGCGGGTTAAATACAGCCGTAAATTTATACGGAGCGACATACTGGAAGCGCTGCTGTCAGAACCGGACAAAGCGAGACACGACCTGGATATAATCGACAGAGTTATACGCACCGTCCATAAATGGTATATGGACCACATACCCAAAGAAAATCTGCAGCCTTCGCGCCGTTCAGCTGAACGATAAAGCGGCAGGCGATTTTAAAAAAATATTTTAACGGGCTGAGGTGCAACCAGATTATTTACCTCAACCCATGTGAAGCAATGACCATAGAACAGGCGTTAAAAATAACCGGCGGAGAAAGACCGGTATAATGTCGCAGCTGACAGAGCCGTTATTAAAATAAATAATATAGCACCGTCAATGTATGGGAGCATAACATTTATTTACGTGTACTCTGTTGCTTCCATTGGATTCA
>JAQVWU010000411.1 GCA_028709565.1 Eubacteriales bacterium | reverse complement strand
GTATAGCCGATATTGCCGTCTATGACTACGATTTTCTGGTGGTTGCGGTAGTTGATGTAGAATCGGGAGATGTTTTTATGGACCGGATTGAACCGGCGGACCTTGATGTTTTCGGCTTTGAGCTGTCTGTATACCTTTGACGGAAAAACCAATAAACTCCCCATATCGTCGAAGAACAGGCGCACATCGACCCCCTCGGCCGCTTTACGCCTCAAAACCTCGTGCACCCGTTCCCACAGTTTCCCTTGCGCGACGATAAAATATTCAAGAAAGATAAACTTTTCGGCGTCTTCCAGATCTGTCAGCATCTGCTCAAACTGCATCTCACCGAGTTCATAATAGCGGCAATCGGTATTTTTATACAGGGGGAAGCCCTCCCGCTCGATATAACGCGGCATGGTGCGCACCGCCGGGTGAGAGTGCTCCAGATGAGCCAATACCGATTCGTCGGGTTTTAGCCATTGCCCGGACTGTGCTAAAATGTCGCGCATTCTTCGGCTCTTGCGGCCGTGCATGCCCGTTCTGCCCCATAACAGGTACAGCAGAAATCCGAACACCGGCAGCATGAATATGATAATCAGCCAGGGAACGGTATAGGCCTGAATTTCGTTTTTGACGGCGAGGATGAGCGCGCCCGCCAGGGATAGCATCTCCAGCAAAAAATAAAGCAGGACGGCCGACTGTTTCATGTATGTCAAAATCAATATGAGTAAAATCAGCTGGGCTATAACCGCGATACCGGTCAGAACGATGCGTATTACTCCGTCCACATTAATCCGTTTTTTAATTTTTTTCATTTTTTTCATTGCATGTCACTCCACGAAACGGTTATTTGTGGCTTCCGGTATTATATTATTATCTGAACTATCTGAACTATCTGAAACCCGGTCTTTTTTCAGTTTCCGGTAGACGATCAGCGCGCAGAGATTTATAACCACGCCCGCACCGAAGGGTATGAGGAATTCGGGCGACAGCGGGTCGGCGGCGGCGCTGCCCATGAGGACCGGCGGCAGTGCCCCGGGTATGAGCCCCAGCATGGAACCCAGGGCAAAACGGCTGTAAGGCGCCCCGATCGCTCCCATGAACATATTGGTGAGGTCGGCGGGCAGAGGAATAAACCGGATGAGAAAATAACCCAGAATGTCGTTTTTTGTCACGTGTCCGATGACCTGTTTTACGTATTTGCTCTTTTCTATTCTCTCCCGGAGACTGTCGGTATCCAGCCTCCGTCCGATCGCATATCCCAGTGTCAGTTCGGCGAAAAGCCCCGTGAGGGTGATAAGAATCGCCGGCACGGGAGGGAAGAGCAGACCGGTGCCGATATATAAAGCGATCAGGGGAATAACCCAGATGACCGTTTTTACACAGTAAATACCCAAAATTACAACAGCCGCCAGCGCCGGTGATGATTTTACGGTGTCAAGAATACCGGCAACCGAAAAATCGGGAATACGCGTGATAAAAAGGACAACGACTGCCGACAGCAGCATCAGAGCGGTTATCCGGAGATATTTCAGTTTTTCATTCATGTTCTGTCATCCGCAAGAGCCGGCGCTTTGTAATGCATGTACAGTGAATGAAAATTGCCGCGGTACGCGGCATAATATAATTCGAATTCAGCGTGACCAGAACATTCATATCCAATATAAATCCTCGAAGAAGCAATCCTTTTTATTTATTTTTGCATAAATAACTGTCTTTTATTACTGTCATGTATGATTATATGATAATTTGGCGGATTTGTCAACATGTTGAGTTCAGATTCAGATGCCCATGAAGCCCAGGATTATACCGCAGAGAGCCGAAACCGGTATTATAACCGCGGCTCCGGCTTTTTTGTACAGCAAAAAGAACATGAATACCAGAATTAAAGCGCAACCCGCAAAGGAAAGCATCTCAAAATTCCGCTGCGGAAATACCGTGCCCGCGACCGACAGCGCGGCGGCGCCGATGAGGCCGGCAACCGCGGCTCTGAGCCCGGACATGCATGAGGTTAATATTATATTGTGTCTGTACCGCGCATAAAAGGCGGAAGCCAGGAGAACGATTATAAAAGAGGGCAGCACTACGCCGACCGTCGCGCATACCGCCCCGGCCAACCCCGCCGTTTCGGAGCCGATATAGGTGGCGACATTGACCGCGAAGGGACCGGGTGTACTTTCGCTGACCGCCAGAAATCCCACCAGCTCCTCAAAGGTGATCCAGCCCATTTTTTCCGTCTCAGCGCTTATCATGGGGATCATGGCGTATCCCCCGCCTACCGTGAAGAGCCCTATTTTTAAAAAAACAAGAAAAAGTTCAAGCAATATCATTCGCGTTTTGCCTTCTTTCTCGCGGCGAGGGCGCACACAAGCGAAAGAGCGGCGGCGCACAGTATAACGGCGAAGACGTTCGCTCCGAAGAAAGCGACGGCGATAAACGCGGCCGCCGCCGTAATATAAAACAACACATTGCGCGGTGACGCCTTTATCATGTCAATCATCGCCTTTAATATCAGGGCGAGCACCCCGACCCGTATACCGCGGAACATGTATCCTATAATGGTAAATTGTTCGATTTTTCCGAGAAAAAAGGACAGGACGTAAATGACGCAAAACGAGGGCAGTACCACACCCAGCGCCGCAAAAAAAGCGCCGGACATACCCGCGACCCTGTAGCCTGTCATAACGGCGCAGTTGACGGCAACGGGCATTATAAGTATGATCAGATTTGATCCCGTAAGTTATGATAATGTATCCGAAATCGGAAAATGCAATATAGAATACATAAAAATTAGCGGCGAAAAACCGGTATATGACGCAAATGAGGATTAT
>JAQVWU010000410.1 GCA_028709565.1 Eubacteriales bacterium | reverse complement strand
GTTTTATGCCCAGCAGCTCATAAGCCAGGTCGGCAAAGGTGGACTGCCGCACGCTCTCCACCCCCAGCTCGGGCAATACCTCCGAGATATAGTTCAAAAACAGTCTGTTGGGGGCAATGATGAGAAAGTTGGCTGGATTGAAATCGGTATTGAATGTATATATCAGATAGGCGATGCGGTGCAGGGCGATGGTGGTCTTGCCGCTGCCCGCGACCCCCTGAACAATCAGGGGTCTGTAGATGTCGGCGCGTATGATGCGGTTCTGCTCCGCCTGTATGGTGGATACGATATCCTGCAGCCTTTTGTCCTTGTTTTCGCCCAGCGCCGCCTGCAAAAAGGCATCGTTTGCCGTAATGTCCACATCCATTATGGCCTCAAGCTCGGCTTTGTTGATGGTATACTGCCGCTTGAGGTACAGCTCGCCCTTCTGTTCCCCGCCCGGCGCGTCATAGGTCACCTCGCCCAGCCGCCCGTCGTAATAGACACCCGAGACGGGAGCGCGCCAGTCGACAATGAGTGGGTTATCTATGTCATCGCCGACCAGCGCTATCTTGCCGATATAGAATTTTTTAATCTCATCGCTGCCCTCCCGCCGAAAATCTATGCGGGCGAAATAGGGTTTGAGCGCCGCCTTTATCAGCGCCCTGTAGCGCATGGCCGACAGGTCATACAATGAGGCGTCCAGCGCAATGCGCTGATAGCTCTGGGCGCTGTCGGCGCGTTCCATACTCTCGAACTCTTTTAGAATATCCTCTTTGATGATATTCTTTTTCTCGATATTTTCATCAATGGTGGCGCTGACCTCCTCCACCGTCCGGGCGAGCCTGCGCGTTTCCGGGATATAATCCGCGTGGTTCTTTACTGACATAATTCCAACCTCCGGATGAGTTTTATGTTACGTTGATATCTGTTTATATATTGACGGGCGGCGCGATGTCGAGAAAGCGCACGTCCTTGTTCTTCTCCTCCGCCCTGCCCAGCGCCCACCTGTCCCTGAACAGCAGCACCGGTCTGTTGTAAACGTCCTCCACCATGACGATACTCTCGCTGAACCTGTATATATCGGCGATGTTTTTATTGGGTTTGTCGGTCGTGACCCAGCGCGCCATCGTATAGGGCAGTCTTTGTGTGCGCAGTTCGACCCGGTATTCGTTGAGCAGCCGGTATACGAGCACATCGAACTGCAGTTCGCCGGCAACCCCTATGGTCAGGGTCTCCACCCCGATGTCGGGCTGTTTGAATACCTGTATCGCCCCCTCTTCGGCGATCTGATTGATGCCCTTGAGGAACTGTTTGCGCTTTGACGGGTCCTTGGCGCTGATCACCATGAAGTGTTCCGCCGGGAACATGGGAATGCCCTCAAACCGGAATCTGCTCCTGCCGCCTAGCAGGGTATCGCCGATATTGAAGATACCCGGGTCGAGCACGCCGATTATGTCGCCGGCGTAAGCCTCCTCGACCACCTTTCTCTCCTGGGCGATAAACTGCTGGGGCTGGGAGAGGCGCACCGTCTTCTGCGACCGGACATCCAGAACCTCCATCCCCTTTTCGTATTTACCCGAGCAGATGCGGATAAAGGCCACCCTGTCCCGGTGCGCCGGATTCATGTTCGCCTGAATTTTAAAGACAAAACCGCTGAATTCGCCGTCGGCGGGGTCTATCTCACCCTCGCTGTGGGAAACCGGTCCGGGGGACGGCGCCATGTCGATAAACGCCCTGAGAAAGTGCTCGACGCCGAAGTTGTTCATGGCGCTGCCGAAAAACATGGGGGTCAGCTCGCCGGCCAGCACCCTGTCCCTGTCAAAAGCATCGCCCGCGGCGTCCAGCAGGCTGATATCCTCCCGCAGCCGGTCGCGCAGATCCTCTCCGATGATACCGGCGGTCTCCGGGTCGTCGATACCCAGGGCGCTGGAATCCGTCTTCTTCCGTCCGTGTCCGCCCGCCTGGTACAGTTCGATGCGTCCGGCTTTGCGGTTGTATACCCCCTTGAAGTCGCCGTCGGTGCCGATGGGCCAGTTGACGGCGCAGGAGCATATACCCAGCGTGGATTCTATCTCCTCCATGAGGTCAAGGGGCGGTTTTGAGTACCTGTCCATCTTGTTCACAAATGTAAATATGGGTATATGACGCATACGGCAGACATGGAACAGCTTTTTGGTCTGCTCCTCCACCCCCTTCGCCCCGTCGATGAGCATGACCACGCTGTCGGCGGCTGTCAGTGTCCTGTAGGTATCCTCGCAGAAATCCTGATGCCCGGGGGTATCCAGAATGTTTATACGATAATCACCGTAATCAAAATTCATAACGCTGGAGGTTACCGATATACCCCTCTGCTTTTCTATCTCCATCCAGTCGGAGATAGCGTATCTGCTGTTTTTGCCCCCCTTGACGGCGCCGGCCTCCCTGATTGCGCCGCCGTAGAGCAACAGTTTCTCGGTCAGCGTGGTTTTGCCCGCGTCGGGATGGGAGATTATTGCGAAGGTCCGCCTCCGCTCCGTTTCCTTTTTCAGTTCCCCCGACAGATCCTCTGCGGGGATTTCAATTTGCGATATATTGTTCAATATTCTCCGCCTGTCTTTATATCCAATCCGATCATATGCTATAATGCGATTTAACCCGCCCAAAAAGGCCGGTAACCTTAATATTATATTACATTTCCGCCGTTTAGTCAATGGTTTTTTATTTACACTTTTTTGATTTTTTATGAATTTTTTGCTCTCGCCGGCTTTAACTTAGCTAAGACGCGGAAAAAGTCCCGGTACAATCTAAAATACCGGAACCTTTTATAGCTATTATACCTATTCGCCCGCCTTGAAGTTGTAGACAGGTTTGAT
>JAQVWU010000050.1 GCA_028709565.1 Eubacteriales bacterium | reverse complement strand
CGTGACGGTTACGGCGCTTGACAGCACGGCGAAAAAGCTGGTCTTTATCGATGCGGCGGCGGCGGCGACGGGTTTGGCCAATATAAATACGCTCAACGCCCGGGCGGAAAGCGCTGCGCATGAACGCGCCTTCAGGGAACGTTTCGATGTGGTAACGGCCAGAGCGGTCGCACGGCTGAATGTGTTAAGCGAACTGTGTCTGCCCTATGCCGCGGTCGGCGGGAAATTTATTGCCATGAAAGGCGCCGCAGCGCTCCCGGAAACGGAGGAAGCTTTGACCGCAATACGCATATTGGGCGGGACAATGACGGAAAATATCATGGAGGAGCTTATTGTCTTCGGTGAGAGACAAAAAAGATGTACGATAATAATACAAAAGAACAGACGGTCACCGAAAAACCACCCCCGCGATTTCTCACGGATTACCAAAAACCCGCTGTAAAACTGTTCCGCTTTAATAAAAGCGGAACTTTTTTTATTTCATACAAAAACAAAATATTTTTCGCCACCATATTATGTCATATGGGAAATGTATCCTATGGTATAATTGGTACAAAGATTTAAACAGGAAACCACATTACAGAACCAAAGGAACGGAGCGGAAAGAATGGACAGAGCAGAAATTATCAGTCAGTTCGGCAAATTGACATTAATCGACAAAAAAGCACCGCCGAAAAACGAATCGGGACGCATCTTTTATCTGAACCCGGCGCACATCGCGCCGAATCCTGCCCAGCCCCGCAAGAAGTTTGATGATGAGGCGATAATCAGACTGGCTGACAGCATCAGGCAATACGGAATATTGCAGCCGTTATCGGTACGCCGCCTGACTTATGATAAAGATAAAGCATACCTGACAGACACGGAGGATACCGGTGACGGTATTAGGCCTGTATACGAAATTATTGCGGGGGAACGCAGAATGAGAGCTGCCAAACTATTGGGAATGACCGAAATTCCATGCATAATAATAGAAGCGGATGACCGGCTTTCCGCTGAACTGGCAATAATCGAAAACATTCAGCGTGAAAATTTAAACATATTCGAGCAGGCAGGCGCCATTGCAGCCCTGATTGATATATATGACCTTACCCAGGAGCAGGTGGCCCGTCAGCTGTCCGCAAGTCAGTCATATGTCGCTAACAAGCTGCGTATACTGCGCCTGACGGCGGCAGAACGCGCCGTTATTCTGGATAACGGGTTGACCGAACGCCACGCACGGGCGCTGTTGAAAATCGACGACGGCGAACTGCGGATAAAAACCCTTGAGCATATCGCTTCACGCGGACTGAATGTTGCCGCGTCCGAGGCGTTTATAGAAAAAATCCTGACCGAAGACAGAGCTGAACGCGCCAGAGGGAAACGCAAGATTATTATAAAAGACATACGAATCTTTTATAATACGATAGAGCACGCGGTTGATGTGGTCAGACAGGCGGGTATAGATATTATAGCCGATCGCCGGGAGGTTGGTGACGGGGTTGAATTCGTTATAAAAATCGCGAAATTATATAATACGGAAAACCATAAAGCTGAGGATGAACGCAGCCTTGCATGACATATATTGACTTAATGGATAAAAATCCTGAATAATGCCAAAAAATGTTTCACGCGGCGACGTTGTTTCACGTGGAACATTTTTTGTTTTTATCGAATGCTTTTTTGTGTTTTCAGTTGATTCTTATGGAATTCTGCTTAATTATTAAAAACTCGAGGAATTTACCCCCCGAACCGTTGACAACCGCACATATTGTTGATATAATAATGTATAAACTAAGATATTATAAGCAGCGGTGTTGCTGTAACTCAAAAGGCACCGCTGTATTCATACGGAAGCGGGGTAGCGGATTTGGGGAAAGTTATAGCGTTAGCAAACCAAAAAGGCGGGGTCGGTAAAACCACTTCAGCGGTGAACATAGCTGCCGCTATCGGAGCAAAGGACAAGCGTGTGCTGCTTATCGATTCTGACCCGCAGGGCAATACCTCAAGCGGAGTAGGGATAAACAAGAAAAACATGCGTTTATCTACATATGACGTACTGATTAACCGTGCGAGTGCCGAGAGCGTAATAATAGAGACCGGATTTAAAAACCTGTGGATTATGCCGGCTAATATCTCTCTTGCAGGATCGGAGTTTGAGCTTGTTGCATCCGAGGGCAGGGAGTCAAGACTGAGAAATGCCCTCACGCCCGTCAAGAGCCAATTTGACTATATCTTTATTGACTGTCCGCCTTCACTGGGTATACTTACGGTCAACGCTCTGACCGCCGCGGACGGTGTTATTGTACCTATGCAGTGCGAATATTACGCTCTGGAAGGTTTATCTCAGTTGATGATAACAATACGTCAGGTGAAAAAGTTATATAATCCGACACTCGATATAACCGGAATTTTAATAACCATGTATAACGGCCGGCTTAATCTGTCGCTGCAGGTGATGGATGAACTTAAAAAATATTACGCCGGCAAATTGTTTTCAACCGCAATATTGAGAAATGTAAGACTCAGTGAAGCTCCGGGCTTCGGCATGCCGATCCAATATTATGACCGTCACTCAAAAGGGACGCAAACATATAACAGCCTCGCCGAAGAAATAATGGAACGCATATAACTCTTGTTTGGGTTATATACAAAGGAGGAACGGATGATGGCTAATGCAAAAAAAGTGAGAACCGGCGGACTCGGACGCGGTCTTGACGCCATATTTCTCGACAACGACAACGACAACAGCGCACAGGAACGCAGCACTACATCAATGCTGCGTGTATCGGACATTGAACCGAGGACCGGACAGCCGCGCAAAAATTTCGATGATGAATCCCTGTCCCAGCTTGCCGATTCCATCGCGGCAAAAGGCATTATACAGCCGATTGCGGTAAGGGCCCTGGAGAACGGTTTCTATCAGATTATTGCGGGAGAACGCCGCTGGCGTGCCGCGAAAATGGCGGGATTGCTTGAGGTTCCGGTTATCATCATGGAAACCGATGATCTGGGAGCCTCCGAACTGGCGTTAATTGAGAACATACAGCGTGAGAATCTTAACGCGGTGGAGGAAGCAGGAGGCTATCGCGCCTTAATCGAAGAATACGGACTTACCCAGGAGGAGGTATCCCGCCGAGTCGGACGCAGCCGCAGCGCAGTCGCAAATTCCCTGCGGCTTTTCGATCTGCCTACCGCCGTGCTTAAAATGGTTACCGATGATATGCTGACCGCCGGACACGCGCGTGCACTCCTCGGATTAAAAAATCCGGATGAGATGAAAAAACTTGCCGATAATATATATAAAAAAGGGTTGTCTGTAAGAGCAGCGGAGGAAGCGGTACGGTCAATCAACAAAGCCCTCGCAAAAAAAGACGCGGAAACCCCCCAAGCCGATGAAACCGGATTAAAATTGCCTGCGGTGGATTATAATACGGAGCTTGAGCGTAGAGTAGCGAATATATCCGGACATAAAATCAGGATTTATAATAATAATCCGAAAAAAGCCAAAACCGTATCAATCGAATATACCGACAATGAAGACCTGGAAGCGATATTATTGAAACTATGCGGAGAGGATCTCTTTTCGGAATAACAATAAATATAAATAAAATATTAAACAGCCTGAACAAAGTTTGAAAAAGAAGGTATGATAAGTGCTTGATATTAAATTGATAAAAGACAATCCCGGTTTTGTTAAGGAACGTCTTATGACGCGCAATAAGGATTACGGCGCGGATATTGACCGTTTGCTTGAATACGACACCGAACGGCGCGCCCTGATAGCCGATACCGAAGCGCAGAAAGCCAGGCAGAACGCCGTTTCCCGTATGATACCGGCTTTGAAGAAGGAAGGAAAGGATACCGCAGAAATTTTTGCGGAGATGAAGGAATTATCTGAGCGCGTCAAAAAGGACGCCGAAAAAATCTCCGAACTCGACGCGGAAATCGAACGGATTCTGCTGTTTATCCCCAACCTGCCCCACGAGTCGGTACCGGTCGGAGCGGATGACAGTGCGAACGCGGAGATCAGGCGCTGGGGGGAAGTGCGCGAATTTGATTTCAACCCGCTGCCCCACTGGGAACTCGGCTCCGCCCTGAATATACTGGACGCGGAAAGGGCAGCCAAGGTAACGGGAGCGCGTTTTCACTTCTACCGGGGAGCGGGAGCCGGACTTGAAAGGGCGATAATAAACTATTATCTGGATATCCATTCGGATAACGGTTATACCGAGGTCTTTCCGCCCTTTATGGTAAACCGCGAATCCATGCGGGGAACGGGTCAGCTGCCCAAATTCGAGGAAGACGCGTTCAAACTCGCCGACTTCGATTATTTTCTGATTCCTACAGCGGAGGTACCCGTAACGAATATGCACCGCGACGAAATCATACCGGGGGATATACTGCCTTTGAAATACTGCGCGTATTCGGCATGTTTCCGCGCCGAGGCAGGCAGCGCGGGCAGAGACACCCGGGGTCTTATCCGTCAGCATCAGTTTAACAAGGTCGAACTGGTCAAATTCTCCGATCCCGAATCTTCCTATGAAGAACTCGAATCGCTTACCGCTGATGCCCAGCGCGTTCTGTGCGGGCTGGGACTGGCTCATCGAGTAGTCTGTCTGTCGACGGGAGACTTGGGTTTTTCGGCCGCAAAAACATATGATATTGAGGTATATATGCCCTCATACAAACGTTATGTGGAAATCAGCTCCTGCTCGAATTATGAGGATTTTCAGGCGCGCCGGGCAAATATAAAATATAAGCGTGAAATCAAGGATAAAGCGCAGCATGTTCATACGCTCAACGGTTCGGGTGTTGCCGTAGGAAGGACGGTGGCCGCGATTATTGAAAATTATCAAAATGCCGACGGCAGCGTAACGGTACCCGAAGTATTGCGTAAATATATCGGTTTTGATATAATAAAAAAGCAATAAAATATAAAATTTAATTCAATTCATAAGTCCGAACAAAATAAACCAGTCACACCGGAGGATATCAGATGGGATTGGATCTCAACTCGTTGCTGACCTATAAAGGGATGACACTGGAGATTATTGTCTGGTCGATGTTTTTGGGTATTATCGTCGGTGCTTTTGTTGTACTGTATAATAAAAATGTCCTGGGCGCTTTTATACGCAAACTGCTTCAAACGGGGGCAAACACACCCGAAAACGCAAAGACACTTCAGGAAACGGGATTTTCCAAAAATGTTTTTGTAAAATTTTCACTCATGAAAAAGGGTACCTACAGAAAGATAATTCACGCGTCGGCGTTAAACGGCGCCGCGGAAATTGCGGACAATGAATCCGGGCATAGAACGCGAAAGGTCCGGACCAAACTGTCTGAGCTCAAATTCTATATACCGGACGAGATGACCGGCCGCGCCGATTCCATCTACAACGACAACGGTACAAGTCTGCTCATTGTCCTGATAACCATAGCTATGTTTCTTGCGGTAGCCATTCTTTCCTTTACGGTCGTGCCGGGCCTGATACAGATGCTGCAGAATTTTGTGGAATTTGTGTCGCCGATTGAGTGAACGGGCGAAAAAAATATCTTGTATAAAATATAATGGAGTCTTATATGGAAAACTCAAGAAACCAGCGGGGTAAGCGCCGAAAAAGACGTCACCGCAGCACAGCGTTTATTATGCTCATCACCTTTATAATAGCCGTAATATGTGTTATGGCGGTGTTTATCGGCGTTTATTTTTCGGGGATCCGGTATATAAAGGCGGATGCCGGAGACGGCCGGGTTATCAAATACTTCGGTAAGGTAGACGATCTCGGATCGCCGTTAACCGGAAAGCTTTACTTTTCAAGCGGGGGAACCGCTGAAATTGACAGTGAAGCCGGTACGGTAACCTATTCTAACGGCGATATTTACGAGGGCGGATTAAGCAACCTGCTCAAACACGGAAGAGGAAAAATCACATACGCCTCGGGGGATATATACGAGGGCAGCTTCGAATATGACGAAATAACCGGTACTGGTATATTCACATTTGCCAGCGGAGATGTATATGAAGGCGAACTGATAAAGGGCAAAAAAGAAGGTTTCGGGACCTATACATGGATTGACGGTTCAATCTACATCGGGAATTTTAAAAACGATATGAAAAACGGCGCCGGCAAATACACATGGGCTGACGGTTCGTCTTACGAAGGCGAATATGTCAATGAGACCAAACACGGCACCGGTGTATATGTATTTGCCAACGGGGATGTTTACGAAGGTGACTTCAATAATGACATACGTACGGGCAAAGGTGTATATAAGTGGGCAAACGGCGAAATATATGAAGGCGAATTCCTTAACAATAAAATGAACGGCTGGGGAGTTTATAAATGGCCTGCCGGCCGCACCTATGAAGGATATTTCGAAAACGGAAAAATACTGCGTGTCGAGACCGAAGACGGGATAGACAGCCGGGAAACCGAGGAAACCGAACCCGAACCGACAGAGACGGCCGAGCCTGCCATCGGCGACTAGCATTCGAAAACAGAATATTTAAAGGACGGATTGCGTTATGCAAAACGTCCGATTTTTGTAGACGATAACATTTAAATATATGACAGGGGTTTTTATGAAGATTTTAATGACAACCATGTCGCTCGGTATCGGCGGAGCGGAAACACATATTGTGGAACTCTCAAAAGCGCTTGTAGGACGCGGAATTGAGGTTATCGTGGCGTCCAACGGAGGGGTGTTTGTCGCGGAACTTGACAAAGCCGGTATACGCCACGTTTCTCTCCCCCTTCACAGTAAAAATCCGGTCTCTGTCCTGATTTCGTTAAGCGGTCTGCGCAGGCTGATAAAAGCGGAGCGATTCGATGTAGTACACGCGCATGCGCGAATTCCAGGTTTTATATGCGGATTGCTGGCAAAACGCATGCGTTTTCGCTTTATCACAACCTGTCACGGTGTGTATCACGTCACACCCTATTGGAAGGTTATATCCAACTGGGGGGTGCGTGCCCTGGCCGTCAGCTGCGATATCAAGCAATATTTAATTGAAAATTATAATATGAACGCGGATAACATAACGCTGACAATAAACGGCATCGATACCGAGCGTTTTAAAAATAACAGCGCCCGGTCCGGCTCTTCGTCTAAACACCGCATTGTTTATGTCAGCCGTATTGACCGCGAAAGCGCCCATGTCGCCTTTCAGCTGACCGAAGCTGCCCCGGAGATTGCCGCAAGATATACGGATACTGAGATTATTATAGCGGGCAGCGGAACGGCGCTGGACGAGCTGCGCGAATCGGTGGAAAAAACAAACCGTGAAATCGGTAAAAGCGTGATAAAACTGCCCGGCGCGATAACCGATGTAAGCCAGCTGCTCTCACAGGGCGGGATTTTTTTGGGGGTGTCCCGTTCCGCGCTGGAAGCCATGGCCGCCGGGATGCCGGTCATCCTCGCGGGTTCCCAGGGATATATAGGTGTGTTCGGACCGGAAAAACTTAAAGTAGCGCTCGAAACGAACTTTTGCTGCCGCGGCTGTACCGAATCAACAACCGATTTTATAAAAAATGATATCATATCGCTGTTTGAGGAAGGCGATTCAATAAAAGCCGAGATGGGCGCATATAACCGTAAGGTTGTTATGAAATATTTCACGGTTGAAAGAATGGCGGACGACGCTCAGGCGGTTTACGAATCGCTGACCCCCTATAAATATTATAAAACCGGCGACGCGGTAATCAGCGGTTATTACGGTTTCGGAAACACCGGTGATGATTCGCTGCTGTCGGTTATCATTGCCGGTCTGCGCCGCAACACTCCGGACATAAAAATCACGGTGTTGTCAAAAACCCCGCGGAAGACCGAGCGTGTTTACGGGATCAGAGCGGTTAACCGTTTTAATCCATTTGCCGTCATAAACACCCTTAAACACGCCAAACTGCTGATAAACGGCAGCGGGAACCTGATACAGGATGTGACCAGCACACGCTCACTTATGTATTATATAGGCATTATGAAACTGGCTAAGCGATGCGGTCTGCCTATAATGATGTATGCGTCGGGTATCGGTCCTTTGAGAGGCGAGAAAAACAGACAGGCGGCGCGGGATATTTTAAACAAGACCGATGTTATCACGCTGCGGGAAAACGAATCGGTGCGCGAACTTCATTCTATCGGTGTTACACATGAAAACATAAAGGTTACGGCCGACCCCGCCTTCTGCATAGAAGCTGCCGATGAAGAATGGGTGGATTATATTATGAACCGGGAAGGTATCGGCAGGACCGACGGTTATTTTGCCGTAGCGCTCAGACCCTGGAAGGATACAGCCGATAACTACGAAGCGAAGCTGACCGAGGCGATATTGAAAATCCGCCGCGTCGGCTGCGGGATTCCAGTTTTCATTCCTATGCAGGTCTCAAAGGACACAGCCATATGCCGGCGTATCGCCGATGTGACCGGGGGTAAACTGATATCGGGTTTATCGGCATCGGAACTTGTCGGATTGTTCCGCCATATGCGTTTTGTAATAGCCATGAGACTGCATGCCGCCATATATGCCGCGACGGCAGAGGTGCCCTTTATCGGACTGGCATACGACAGCAAGATTAACGCGATGGCTGCCGAATATAATCTGAGTTATAATATCGATGTGCGTGTGTTCGAAGCCCAAACCCTTGTTTCCATGGCGTCAGAGGTTTATGAAAGAAGGGCGGAATTATCGGTCATAATAAAAAAACGGACGACGCATCTCCGCGAAAAAGCGCTTTCCGATGCCGGAACGGCTGCCGGACTTATAAAATAAAACCGCAGCCGCGGTTGTTCACGGCTGCAGTTGTTATTCGTTGTTTCACGTGGAACATTATAGGGCGCCAATCACGCGGACCAGTCCCACAGTCATATCATCACTCCTTTTATTATGCTTCTTTGCCTCCGACAGAATACGTTTTGCCATCATATCAAGATTATCGTCCCAATCGAGGCATACGAGTTCCGTAAGCCAGATACCGTCTTCAAATGACTGAGCTATTCCGTCGCTGACAATGATTACAACATCACCGCTTTCCAGCTCGAATTTGATTTCCTCCGCCGTGATTTCACGTGTGATACCGACAGGCAGCGTATTTGAGGAAATTTTGAACAAACTGCCGTCACGCATAATATAAGAGGGAGCCGCGCCGCTTTTTATAAATCCTGCCTTACCTGAAAGCAGGTCAATTTCAAGTAAATCAACGGTGGCAAAACACTCCATATTTTTGTTTCGGATGAAATTGTTCAGCATTTCCAGACTGACCGCTTTGCTGTTGCCGGCGGAAAGCATTTTCTCGAGAAATATTCCGCAGATTCGCGATGTCAGCGCGGCTTCGTGCCCGCTTCCCATACCGTCGCTCAACAGTGTATAAAAGAAATCTTCACGGTTTTCAAAGGTTATGATGTGATCTCCGTTTATTAGTTCATCTTCTTTGCGGTCCGATGCGAATGCGGTTTCCGTATTCAATCGGCGGGTTGCAGACAGTGTCATGGTTATGTAGTCGTTATCGATGGAAAACTGAGGATAGGACATCGGGGTTCCGCACAGATTTTCGAACGCGGTATGAAGTTCATCCGCACTGACCTTGACCCCGGCGAGGTCAACTCCGCCTGCGATAACGCATTTCTTGCGCTCACCGTATACGGCGACGGAGGACGCGCTGAAGTTCATATATTTAACGGCTTCACAAGCCAGTTCCGACAGTTCGACATCGGGTTCAAACTCCGTTTCGTTTTCGGCTGTCGCCTCCTCAAGCAGTTTTGCCATCGCTTCATAATCCATGGCAAATATTTCGGTTTTATCGGACTTAACGGTTTTTTCCAGCAGGTCGGCATATATCAGATTCAATTCGGCTAATATGCGGTCGGCATTTCGGCAGCGTTCAAGCATAAAAGAAGGAATATCCTCGTGGGTTACATGACCCTTGTGCTGCAGCTGACGCGATAGCTTATCACATACATCCAGTGTTGAGCTGTATTCACGGTTCCAGCAAAGGGAGTTTTTCGGACAGCCGGCACATTTATCTCCGAATACCCGGTTAATCCTTTGCCGGATATCGTATATTCCGGGTCTGCGAAGCCGGTCGGACAGGGTATAAAATATCTCGGACAGAGAACACAAAGCCGAAGAAAGCGCTTCAAGTTTTAGGACTGTACGCTTGTACCGGCGTTCGGCAACGGCGGCAACCCCTGCGGCACGGTCGGGGGTGGTTACGGGACGGGAGAAGATTGTAATCTTAGGCAGCAGACCTAATTGTACAAAAGGTAAAAAGATTACCGCGGCCGCTATGATATCCGGCGCAAATGTCCTCAGCGCTGTGAAACCGTCCAGATATACGCCGAAGGCTATGCCGGTAATCGTTGCCGCTATAACAGCCACGGCGGCGCTTATGTTCCAGAACATACCTGCCGCGATTCCTGCAAGCGCGAAGATCGGCGCAAAGGAAGGCATACATGCTATGCCGCAGATCAATCCGCTGACGCCGCCCCTGAGAATGCCCCCTTCACGCGATATATATAGGGTGACTATAAACGCCGCGATAACGGACATTGAAAAACCGATAATCGTAAATCTTTGCAATGAGTAAATTGCGGCGAACAGAAACGCGGCAACGCCGGCGTCAAACAACAGGGTAAATCGCTTTGACTTATCGAGCGCGCAGTTGAAAAGGTATACGGCTGCGGGCGCGCATATTATTTCGAAGACCGTTCCGAACATATCGTAATACAGGAACCCTCCGCCTGTGATGCGTATCGTCCCGGCAGCGAAACCCGCGGCAGCCGCCAATCCGGCGCGTACCAGCAACGGTTCATTAAACCAGACGGTCTTCTTTTGCGGTTCGGTAAGCCACAGCGACAATAATGTTCTCGTTAAGAAGACAACGGTATAAACGATAAACAACGGCAGCTGAAAGGCAGACCCGGTCAATGCCGCCGTGGCGAGTCCGGCATATGCGTACGGTACACGCCGGGTTGACGCCAGCATCAACGCACAGCCGAGGGGGGCGGCGCTCATGAAGAGCGGAGCGGAAGCGAAAAGGTAGGTCAGCGCACCGAATAAAACGCCTTTTGCCGCTTCGGAAACCTGTCCTGACAGACGGGTATGGTCTTCCGTGCGTTCGGCATCGCTTCGATCGGGGACATAGCTGGTTACGTAGTTTCGGATGCGCCCCCCGAGACCGCGCAGCAGCCCGGAAACGGAAGGCAATACTTTTGAGCCGTTTTTGTTTTCCATTGTTCACCTTGCTTTTTCCGGCAGATGCAGCGCGGGACCGGAAAAAGCTCCTTTCATTATTTTTATCACCGGAAAGGCTGCGCTGCCTGTTTTTCTGTGATAATTATAAAGCAGCGCGTTTGATTTAAGCGTCGAAGTGAAAACGGCGTAAAAGCAAAGCTTTTGATATCTGTCGGGGGGAAAGGGCGGGACATATTATACCCCGAATATTTCATGCCGATACCGTGTGAAAAATACACGGGTAATCGTTTTTTTGCGAACGAAAGTTTAATTATATTTTTAAAATCCGGAATATATATTTATTTAAAACAGAAAGGACTTTACCATGCAGAAGTACAAATTGGATTTCATTGAATTGATGATTGACTGCGGCGTACTCACCTTCGGAGATTTTACATTGAAGAGCGGACGGAGGTCTCCGTATTTTATCAACACAGGCAAATACCGGACGGGTAGTCAGCTCTCAAAACTCGGAGGTTTTTACGCCGATTGTATCGTTTCGGCACTCGGTGAAGAGGTGCTTCTCAATGACGGCAGCCGGCTTCTGCTTTTCGGTCCCGCATATAAGGGTATACCGCTGGCAGCCGCCGTTTCCTGCTCGCTGCATCAAAAA
>JAQVWU010000409.1 GCA_028709565.1 Eubacteriales bacterium | reverse complement strand
TGTCAAACAGCTGCGAAGCGGTGGTCGAAATGCTGTCGCGGATTAAATCGCCGCTGAAATTCACCGAGCAACAGATGCTCATTGACCGGGACGCCGACGACCGGGATATCGATATCGACGGCTTTGCCGTACAGCAGGTCTGTATTTACATAATGCAGGACAGGAGCTTTTCGCTTCCCCTCAGGCTCGCACGCCTGTGCGATTACATATGGAGCGACACCGGCGGCTTCACCCCTGATACCGGCGAAGCGCTCAATATCATGCGCCTTTTCACCCGACGGTTCGCCGGCAGGATAAGTATCGCAGATTACTGCGGGACGGCAGTACGATATTACGATACCGAATGCGCCCGGCAGCGGGGCAGCGCAGTATTTGAAGACGCGTTTCCCGATTGGCAGGTCCTGTTTGAGCATCTGCTGGTCAATCATATGTTATACGATGAATTTCCGTATTCTAACGGTTCCGATACGCGCTCCGCTTTTACCGCGCTGGCGGCGGCATACGCATTTCTGCGCTATATCGCCATAGCTGTATGCAGTCTCAGTCCGGGAACCGACACACTCACCGACCTCATCGCCGCGATGTTCCGCTTCATAGAACATTCCCGGTTTGAGAGCGCCGCGGCTGCGCTGCTGGGAGAGTTGAATTACGCCGAACCCGCGAAACTGAAGAATCTGATACTAATATAAGCATATCTATAGACAGCGCCGGCGGACGATGCTGTCTTTTGCTGATTGTCGTATGAATGGGAGATTAATCACCGGTTCCGAAATGCTTCTCGATATCCGCCGCGACCCTGTCGGCCCGGGAGGACAGCATCGACTGAAGATTGTCCGCGTTACGGGAACACATTGAGACAAACTCGCCGACGACACCGCCTATATCAAGACCGGCGCTTATGTCAACGGTGCAATTGGCAAGGATCAGGTCCAGCATGGCAATCGATTCCTCATCGCGGGTAAGCTTGTATTTGACTACATTTTCATAATACGCCTCGGTTAGGGTGTCGGTTGACTCGCCGGCGAGGGCTTCGGTAATAAGTCCGGTGCGCTCGGGGTCGCAAACGGTAACGGGTATCGCGGCGAGATGTGAGGTGGGGTGACTGCTTGAGATATAATGTTCCTGCGCTTCGTTGTATTTAGGCAGGGGTATAATACCGAACTCCAGTTCATCGATGCTGCGCATCGCCTCGGCTACCGCCAGTATCTCAGCCATGAACAGGGAGCGGTTATTGTAGAATATATCGGTATATGCCGTGTTTTTATATGCCGCCGGCTGTATTGTTTCACTGTAGTTCAGGTTCAGAATGGTGTTGAACACATCGCTGAAAGAGGGCGTATCCATGGAGAGAACCGGAATGTCATTTTCGTCTTTTACAAAGAAATCCTCGCCGAAGGCATATACCAGTTCGCTGTAATTACTCGAATGGGTGACCAGACCCCATTGGTCGGCGTCGTCCAGCACGGAATTGCCGTCCAGGTCCATAACGGCCGTCTTTGTCATAGTCATATGGGTGTCGGCTGTCCATCTGCCCCCGTTGACCAGATCGTATGGGTCATCCAGTGACAGGTCATTCACCATCTTTTTATTAAAGAAATAGACCCATATATTGCCTTTATAATATATCGAAATGTCTCCCGCGGCAAAATACTGATGATTTCTCAGGGTAACGCTCTCGTTCACCGAGTTGTCCCAATACGGCTGAGAGAGATCCAGCGACTGGATATTATTCAGGTCCAGATAATATCCGCCCATAGCCTGAGGTACCATAAACAAAAGCGTAAAACTGACGAGATTATAAACGTCGTCGCCGGCGTCCGCGCTGCGTTTTACCGCGTCGGCAAGATTCCATTGATTGAGCGTTTCCTCGGTGATTTCGATATTATATCGTTCGGCAATGCGGTTGTTGCGGGTATACAGCGCGTCGTTTACCGCTTCGCCGTCCATGGATTCGGCGACGAAGGAAAGATTCATCAGCTTGGTCTGGCTCTTGTCAACGGTAAAGAAGGTATAGGTATAACCGTCAAAGTCTTCAACGGGTATGGTATATACCGCCGTTGTTTCAGCCGTATCCGTGGTTTCGCCGCTTTCCGGCGCTGCCGTTTCTCCGCAGGCCAACAGAACGGGAACAATCAGCGCGAATACTAAAAAAAGGGTGAGCGATCTGTTTGCCGATTTGTTCATAGTGATTATTACTCCGATGGTTCTTTTAATCCTTATATTATTCCGTTTCTTTATTCGAATTTAAGCCGCCCAGCGCCCCTTCAAGGTCCTCCTGGTCGTAGACAAAACCGTAGAAGAGGGCGGTATGCCACAGACCGATGCGCTTGCCCCACTCATCCCGCGCCGTAAAGTCGTTTTCAACGGCGGTGGTGCATTCCCTGACGGTCGAGCACAGAAATCCTCTTTCGGACATCTGCATCATGCCGCCCGGTGACATGAGCAGGCAGCAGTTGAGGGCAAATCCCACATAGATGAGGTGGTTGACGCCATACAGCGCGCAGACCGCCTGCAGCCGGTCCGAATCGGTGACCATGAGCTCGTCGCCGACCGGGCGCACGCAGTCGTCCACATCCCTCTCGGTACACGCCGCGGTGATGTCGGCGGCGTTTTCGGTGCCCGGGTGTACCCTGTCAAAGCGGAAGGCGCGGAGCGTATCGGATACGCCGTCCGATTCGGGCGGGGGCAGACGGTCCCGACGCAGTTTGCCCGCCGTTTCCCCGGTAAGGTCCAGGGTACGGCTGTACGCCTCGTATTTGTGTTCGTAGCCCCCGTTTTCTATATGGATAACCGGTATACCCGCCCCGCGGAAGGCGGAGAGCAGGCGGGGCATGCGGGTATCATATATCTCCTGGGCCCGGGG